>JAFAGE010000298.1 GCA_023423015.1 Bacteroidota bacterium | reverse complement strand
TCCTCTTTTTGCATAGCCGCTGAATCATCAACGGACCGTGTTTAAAGGGCTGCAAATCTACTATAAAAAACGTGCATGAACTATTTTTTTCGACTTACGATAGCACTATATTGCTATGCAGAAAATTCTTCATCTTTCCGATCCAATCCTCTGGCGACCAGCTAATCCCGTGCAGTAAAAAGTTGTTATTTATGAAGTGGAACCTGTTGTTGCTGTTATTGGTGCCATGCGTGGTTTTCGGCCAAAGAAAAATGAACCTCATTCTGGCTGGTGGCTTTTCTAATTATTCCGGAGACCTCCAGGAAAAAAAGTTCACTTTCGACCAATCGCATTTTGCATTTGGCGCCGGATTGAGTTACCAGCTTATGCCTAAACTGCAGATCCAGGGCACGCTACGCAAAGGCAAAGTATCGGGAGCCGACCGATTCAGCAGCCGGCCGATGAATCGCGACCGCAATCTTAGTTTTCATTCGAACATATGGGAAGCAGCACTTGTTGCAGATTATTCATTCTTCGATCTGAATAGTTATACTATTACGCCATTTGTATTTGCCGGCGGCGCATTTTTCCGGTTCAATCCTAAAGCCGTTGATCGCGATGGACGGGTGGTAGCATTACGCAACCTGAGTACAGAAGGGCAAGGCTTTGTTCGGGGGCGAAATATGTATCGCATCCTTACCCTAAGTGTTCCTTTTGGTGCCGGTATAAGGATGCGGGTAACAGACAATGTTCACCTGGGATATGAAATCGGAATCCGGAAAACGTTTACGGATTACCTCGACGACGTCAGCACCACCTATGTAGATCGCGAGCAACTGCTTGCCAATAAGGGTGAACGCGCGGTTTCAATGGCTTTTCGCGGCAATGAAATCAAACCGGGTGAGCCTTATCCTATTGCAAACACCGTACGCGGGGGGTCGAGATACAAAGACTGGTATTACTTCTCCGGACTAACGTTGTCTATAGGCATCACCAATACGGATGGTAAGATCCTTGGTGCACGTGTTCGCAGAGGCAGTATGGATTGTCCCGCAACTGTACTGTAAAGGGAGTAATTTTGCGGTCTATTATGGCGTACCGCAATCAGCAACATTTTATTGATACACTCGAAAAGGCCGGAGAGTTAGTTCGCATACAGGCTTACGTTGATCCAAAACTCGAGATAGCAGAGATAACAGACAGAATCAGCAAAACACCCGGAGGTGGTAAAGCGCTTTTGTTTGAAAACACGGGCTACGATTTTCCCGTGCTGATGAATGCTTATGGCAGCGAAAGAAGAATGTGCCTCGCGTTGGGGGTGCAGCACCTTGATGACACCGCGAAGGAGATCGAAAATCTATTTCACCTTCTGTCGTCGCCCAAAGAAGGAATTATCGACAAACTGAAACTATTGCCGAAGCTTGGGCAGTTTGCTTCATGGATGCCCAAATCAAAAAGCGGTAGGGGAGCCTGCCAGGAAGTTGTGATGAGCGAACCCGAAATCACAAAGCTACCGGTGATCACCTGCTGGCCAAAAGATGGAGGACCATTTGTTACCCTGCCGATCATACACACCCGCGATCCTCAGACGCGCACCCGGAACGTAGGCATGTACCGCATGCAGGTATTCGGGCCCACCCTCACCGGGATGCACTGGCACAAACACAAGGTGAGTGCAAAACACTTCAACGAATACAAAAAGCTAGGGAAAAGAATGCCCGTAGCAGTAGCGCTTGGCGGAGACCCTGTATATGCATACTCCGCAACCGCGCCGCTTCCCGAGAACGTGGACGAATACATGCTTGCAGGATTTCTTCGAAAAAAGAAAGTAGAACTGGTGAAATGTCTCACGCAGCCTGAAATTGAAGTTCCCGATGATGCTGATATTATTATTGAAGGATATGTAGATCCCGACGATGAAATGATCTGGGAGGGTCCTTTTGGTGATCACACCGGGTATTATTCGTTGCCGGACTGGTATCCCCGTTTTCACATCACTGCTATAACGCATCGCAGAAACCCGGTGTATCCTGCAACTATTGTTGGAATTCCTCCACAGGAAGACGCATGGCTCGGTAAAGCAACGGAAAGAATTTTTCTTGCTCCGATTAAAATGACCATGGTGCCGGAAATAGTAGATATGGAGATGCCGGTAGAAGGCGTGTTTCACAACCTTGTGATCACAAAGATCAATAAGGAATATGCAGGACAGGGACAGAAAGTGATGAATGCGATGTGGGGAGCGGGACAGATGATGTTTAACAAGATCCTTGTTCTGACGGGTCATCCATATGACAAACAGCAAAATTACCGTTTGTCGGATTATGAAATCCTGGCGAAGGATGTATTCAAAAATCTGAATCCTGCAACGGATATCTACTTTTCGCAGGGTCCGATGGACGTGCTTGATCACAGTTGCAGCAAACTGGGCTTTGGAGGAAAGATGTGCATTGACGGCACATGGAAATTTGAAGAAGAGCAGAACGATACATTGTATGTGAAAACCGACGCTCGTCCCCATGCAGAAGATATCATGAAGAAATTTCCTGAAATAACTGCATTCAATTACAGCCTCCTTCAGATGGAGATTCCCTGTGTGATTGTCAGCGTTGAAAAAAACCGCAAGGGCCATGTACGACAACTGCATGAGCAGTTGTGCAATGAACAATCAATGGAAGGTGTAAAGATCATTTTGTATGTTGAACACACCGTTGATGCAAACGACCTTCCGGTGGCTTTATGGCGGTTTTGTAACAACGTGGATCCGAAGCGCGATTCGATACTGGCACAGCGGCCTTCGTTTACCGACGAATCTCTTCTGTTCGCCTGTATGGGTTTTGACGGAACGATTAAAACAAAGGAGTTCGACAATTTTCAGCGCGACTGGCCGAACATTATCGTTGCTGCACGGGAAACAATTGAGTCGGTTGACAAAAAATGGAGCAGCCTTGGGATAGGCGAATTTATTCCATCACCATCGTTGAAATTCCGGGATCAGCTGTATGGTGAAGAGGCCGTTGTAAACGCCTAATCCGTTTTTACCACCAGTTTTTGCGATTGGTCTGTTGCAAGCTTGTCGAAGAATGTTTTTACCTGTTCATATTTGGCAGCAGGGATTCTGTGTTGATTCAGTTGCAACCTGGAAACACTGATCACCTGCTTTTTTTCCGCATCGTAGATTACATTGATTTCATATTCTCCATAATCACACTTCGACGACGTTGCTTTGGGCAGTACTTCAGGATAATATCCATCGGGAAGATGATAAACAGTAGTATCCGTTTGCGTGAATGGAAAACTGAAATAAAAGTCCGTTTTCCTGTTTTTTGCCGAGGGCAGTTTTCTCGTCTTCAGATTTAGATGCTGGTTAAGGAACATCTTGGTTCCTGCGGTGAACTGCGGTATTTTCTCGATCGTCATCTCCACACCCATCTGCCCGGCGTGTTTATTCTGAGCCACAGAAAATTCATCCGGTTGTTTAAATCCAAGAAAACGGACGAGTGCGCTTTTCTGCTCGTCTTTGTTCGACTGACCGATTTCATGAGCAATCTCGCTCCATTCACCTCGTGTAGATATGAAAGAGCTGGACTTTCCTGAACCGTCGGCCTGCAGCCACACCTGTGTTGTGGTAGATACAACATTGTTTGCGCTGCTTGTGTTGGGGGTAGATACGAGCACGCCTCCCTGTTCCGTCAGCAACAACGCTTTCCTTCCCGCAGTAGTTGCATCAAGGGTTGCAAATCGCAAGGTGTTGCTGGTACATTCAAGCCAGATGGTGTCTTTGTTTATAGGTACACAAAGGATCACGTGATTGAATGTATTCTGGGGAAAATCCGGATCAATTTCTTCCGAAACGTAGTCGCGATAAATGAGCGCGCAATAGCTTTTAATATTGAGGTGTTTCAGAATTGAGCTCACATAAAAACTTAATCCTTTACAATCGCCATATTTTTTCTCGTCGGTAAACCTGGCGGGAAAGGGTTGCCACCCCCCAAGACCGAGGGTTATGGCTACATATCTGAAGTTTTTCTGCAGGTAATCGTAGATGATGGCAACTTTTTCCTGGTCGGTTTTTGCATCTTTAACCAGGTCAGAGAAAAAAGCTAATCTTTCAGCCGGTAGCTGATCTCTTCCCTCAAGGAGCTGATAGCCCCAGACGCCGAATGACTTCCACGAACTCATATCGCCGTAGGTGTTGTACAGCCTGAATTTGTTTGGAGCGAGTACAATGCCGGGTGATTCGCCATTAGCAGATGCCTCGTTTTCTTCGTCGGGAGTTGCCGATTGATTTTGTACGGTCCATTTGTACATCTTTACTTTTCCGTTCAAAGACACTTCCGGTTTTATATTCGTGTGGCGTGCCTTGAACCTAAGATCCAAATCAGGCGGGGCTGTGGCAATAAAAGTGCTGTACTGGATGCTTTCTCCGGGCTCCTGCATTTCGTACTCCGGGTACCAGGCGGTGCCCGTATATTCTATTTCATATTCGTATTCTATTGTAGCGGGATATCTGGTTGGCCGGGGGTTTATAAAATGTACAAAGCCATCAGATACCAGGCCACTGAAAACAGCCTGTTTGTGCAGATCTTTTTTTCGATACTTGTCAACTACTCTGCCATTTCCATCGTAACATTTGATATCGAAATCCTCGATACGTTTGAACTTCGTGGTGTGTTCAACAAAACTGAACCTGGAAGCAGCTTTTTCATTGAGCACTGTGTAAACACGATGTACACGGTAAATTGCACGGTCAACATCTTTCACCTCGAATTTTATCTCTTCAAAACGTTTAACTACGTCTGCATTTTCCTGTAAAGTTGCCGGGATAGAAGCTGCGTCGTAAGCGATCTGCGAAGTAGCCTGCAATGCAGCCGCGATGCATACCAGCATAGATGAGAAAAGCTTCTTCATGTTTATTTGGATTAAGGTCAGTTGCTTGCTACGGAATTTTTCTTGAAAACAATCTGCTCGTCGAGCATCGAATACATCTTTTTATAGAATTCCTTCAGATCGTCGTATTCGTCGGGAGCATAGAATGGTTTTTTAAATTCTATGCTGATTTTTGCGTTCAGCATTGTACCGGTTACCTGCATCATCCGGGTAACAACAAGGCTTTGATCTTCCAGTACCATGCGCATATTTTTCGGAACTTCCTCGAACGTGTAACCCTCAGGGATACGGACACTGCTTACAATGGTGTGACTTTGGTTCGTACCGAAGAATACGTCGGAAAAGCGGGTATCGGCGATAAACGGGTTATTTGCCATGCCCGAAAACATATTCAGATTGATGAAGCTGTATTCACCCGATGAATTCAGTGCCCCGGTAAAATCAAAATCCTGCACAAGCGGGAGTGTATCCGCATCCTGATTCTTAACCTTGAAGCTGTCTACCTGTAAACTGAATTTTTCAGGCTGAAGAAAAAGTTCTATATATTTCTTCTGATCAGAAAGTGCTTTGATGCGTTTTAAACGTGCATAATCAGCGCTGCTTACTGTAGCGTGTCCTGCAATCTTACCTTCTGCATCTATCTTTGCCTGGTAGAACACTGTATTTTTCTCCAATCGTAATCCATCCCACAATTCCACCCATTCAAATTTGTTTGGGTTTTTCTCGTCGAGCAGCAATCCCTCCGAATACATCACGTCGTAGGGAATAATGTGCGATGGCGTGAGTTTATCTGTTCCATCGAGCACGTATTTTTTATCACCAATTGTTACGTAGGCAAGCACTTTATTAAACTGCGATGCATCGGGATAAAACGTGGTGATCCTTCCATTCTCGCGCGTACTTACCATTACGGGCCTGGCATCAAGGCCGGCGTCGCGCAGCAGATTAATAAGAATCAGGTTTATTTCTCCGGAAGTACCGACCTTATCCTTCCATGCTGTTTTTACGCCGCTGGCTGCCCAGAAATTATCTATACCATCCCATGTCATATTCTTTGCCACATATTTGTGTATGATCGACATGCGTCTGAAAGGATCCTGAACACCCTGCAACATCAGGTCGAGATCCTGGGTCCTGGAAATATTTTTCTTCAGTTGTAATCCAAGGTCTTCATCGTCGAGCAAAAGTTTTGCGATTTCCGGCCATGTTTTAGTAAGAGGATATCTGCGGCCGCCAACATAATATGCCGTCACCCACGATTCTACGCGTTGCAGGTAATCGTCGTCTGAGGTCATATACGACTCATCGCGAAGTCCCGGAATGTTTTCCATTGAAAACACCTTCACCGTGCGGAGGGATGTAGATTGATCGACAGATGAAAACGGAAGCACGCAATGAGGCATGGTGTGCACCTCGAACATAACCGGGAAATCAACTTCGTAGCGCGTGTATTTCACCGGAATGGCTTTCTGTAACATCCAGTCTTTCCGGTAAAAACCCCGATGTAAATAGCGATATTCTACCACGGTACCCGCTTTAATGTTCGGAAATGTGAACACGACTTCCGATACGCGGTTGTTAATTTTCTTATAATACACGGAGGATTTTTCCACTTTCGTCACCACGATGTTTCCGGCTTCGTCTAAGTTGTACGCCTGGGCGTCAATGTCGACGATACTCTCGTGGTTGGCATGATTATAAAAGACGTGAATGTCTGCATAATCACGACCTTTGTCGGAGAGGATTTTCATTCGAACGTGACGGCGGAGTTCTGAATTTGGCCGGTCGCCATAGAAGTCGAATTTGCGACGCGCATTTTCAAAGAGCACCATTGCACCGGCATCTTTGTCGAATTCGCACGAATTGGAAATAAGTTCCTGTTTGTCTATTTTGCCGAAAGCCGGCAGGGATTCTTTCTTCTGGCTGAAGACGATCAACGGCAGCAGTAGCGCCGCAAGTAAGGTAAGACGCATGGGTTTAGGAAGGTTTAGAAAACAAGGTTAATACAATTAAATCCGGAATGAAAGCCCCCTATTAAAAAATAAGTAAATCTACTTAGTATGCTGTTAGTTAAATCAGTAGCAATATTTTTCCTGGTATCGGTTACGGGTGCTTGTTATAGCCAGCAAAACAAGCCAGCAACAGAAAAAAACACTCAAAAGAAGGTGGCAGACAGTAATTCTTTATTATACGAAATTTCAGGCAGGGGCCTTACAACTCCCTCGTATTTATACGGTACCATGCACATTGCCTGCAGCGATGATGTGAAGATGAGTAAAGGGCTGAAGTCCGCCATCGGAAAGGCAAAACAGGTGTATTTCGAAGTAGACATGGACAACATGGAAGAAATGATGGGCGTGTTGAATCATGCACGCATGAATAATAACCTGAAGATCTCTGATCTGGTTACCCCGGAAGAATATGCCCGCCTGGAACAATACTTTTCGCAGAATAAAAGCCCGATTCCATTTGCCATGATGGGCAGATTCAAACCGTATTTTATTACAGCTCTTATAAGCGAAAGTATGATGGACTGTGAATCAAAAAGCAGCGTTGAACAAATCATCATGACCGAAGCGCGCAACAACGACAAGGAAGTGTTGGGTTTGGAGACCATTGAATTCCAGGCTTCCATTTTTGATAAAATACCTTATGAAAAGCAGGCTAAAGACCTGGTAAATTATGTAGACAGCATTGACAAGTACAAAAAGAACACACTTGAACTGATGGAACTTTATCGTCAGCAGGACGTTGAGAAAATGGAGAAGATGATGGTGGACTACGATCCCGGTATGGCGGATTTTATGGAGGTTCTTCTTTACGACCGTAATAAACGGTGGATATCGCAGATTTCAGAACAGGTATTCCAGATGCCTACGCTATTCGCAGTGGGTGCTGGCCATCTCGGTGGAGAAAAAGGCCTGATTAAACTATTACAATCTGAAGGATTTACTGTGAAGGCACTGGAAAACAGGGAAGCCGCATTGCCGGAAGGGGAGAAGCTGTGAGAAGTGAAAGGTGAGAGGTGAGAGGTGAGCGGTGAAAGGTGAGATCGATTATCGTTTGTACTCTATAATATTCCAGTTTGATGTTGCAGTGTCGGTGAGGCTGCCGTCGGGGTGTTGATATACAAAGTGCGCATGAAGGCCACGGGTTTCAGCAAACTGAATTGCTTCATTTATTTTCATCAACATTAATACATTATCGTAAGCGTCGGCTGTAGTAGCATCTTTTGCAACTACAGTTACACTGACTACCTGGTTTTTTGTTGGATATCCCGTGCGAGGGTCTATAATGTGCGATAAACGTTGTCCCTTATTTTCAATAAATTTCCTGTAACTGCCCGATGTGGTAACCGCACCGCGATCTACAGAAATTAGCTTCCTGTCGAACTCATCTGCAAAACTCTCTTCTCCGGGTGCCTCGATTCCAATTCTGAATGGTTCACCGCCTGGTTGTTTTTTACCACTTACCCTGATTTCTCCGCCGATTTCAACAAGATAATTCTGCAAGCCTTTTGATTCGAAGAGCGCTGCCAGCAGATCTACAGTATATCCCTGCGCAATCCCATTAACATCGAGTTGAATGCACGGATTTTGCTTAACCAATGAATCACCATCCAACCTGATCTTTTTAAATCCTGTGCATTTATTCCTGATTCGACTGATGTCCCTCTTCCTTGCAACTCCATGATGTGGTTGAGTCCCGAATCCCCAGGCATTGCTCAATGCACCGATGGTAATGTCAAACAGGCCATTTGTTTCTTCGCTTACCTGTAAGGCGTGTTCTACAACCTTTCGGAAATGGCCGTCGATCTTTACACCTGTTTTACTGCTGTTGAAACGTACAATGGCAGAGTAGGGCTTGTAAAGCGACATGGAGCTGTCAATCATATCCAGCACACTGTCAATTTCATGCCTGCGGACAAGTGAATCTTCTGCATAATAGATGGCCGACCATGTTGTGCCCTGTGCATGTCCATTCAGATGAAAAGATCTGACGGAATTGAGTTTGTCAAATTCGTTGAATGATACAAGTACTACACAGAGTAAACATCCTGCCCAAACTGCTTTCACTAATTACCTAATTGTTTTAGTGCAATATATGCCATCAGGCCCGTGCTTTTTTCGAGCGCGCTTTCATCGAGATTAAACGTTGGCGTATGAAGCGAAGAAACGATGCCTTGTTTTTCATTCCTGACGCCGAGCAGGTAGAAACACGCACTTGCGTTCTGGGAAAACAGCGCAAAGTCTTCCGAAGCCATCCATATATTTTCCGTCACCACATTTTCTGCACCAAGGTATTCTTCTGCATAAGATCTCACCTGTGCGCTCAGTTGTTCATCATTAATGAGAAAAGGATAACCTTTAATGATATTAAATTCGCATGAACCGCCCATTGCTTCTGCAATGTTGTTCGCTATTTTTTTCATGCGGGCATGTGCCTCGTCGCGCCAGTCTTCCTGCAGCGTACGAAATGTGCCCTCCATGTAAACTGAATCTGGGATCACATTGATTGCGCCATTTGCGACAACTTTTCCGAACGACAACACAGTAGGCAAAGTTGGATTTGCCATGCGGCTTACCACCTGTTGCAGCGCAGTAAGTATTTGCGCTGCAATCATTACAGGATCTATGTTCATGTGTGGTTGAGCTCCATGTCCGCCCCGGCCATGAACGGTAACTTTAATTTCATCCATCGACGCCATAAACTTTCCGGGACGTATGCCCACTTTGCCGGCCTGCAGCATCGGCGACACGTGTTGCCCGATCACAGCTGAAGGTTTATCCTGGTCCAGCACACCTTCACGTATCATCAGGCTTGCGCCGCCAGGTAGTTTTTCTTCACCGGGTTGAAAGATCAGTTTCACGCTTCCCCCAAAATCATCGCGCATGGATTGCAGTATTGCTGCTGTACCCAGCAGTGATGATGTATGTGCGTCGTGACCGCACGCGTGCATTACTCCCGTCTTGACAGAGGCATATTCAATCTTATTTTCTTCGATTATAGGCAAGGCATCCATGTCAGCACGTAATGCAATTCTTGCCTGCGATGGTTTGCGTCCGGTGATTGTACCTACCACGCCGGTGTTCGCCATACTTATCCATGGAATGCCAAGTTCATCAAGGCGTTCCTTAACAAAAGCCGACGTACGGAATTCTTCAAAAGAAAGCTCCGGATTTTTATGCAGGTATCTTCGGTTATTGATTACCGTTGAATGTTGCTGCGACGCAAGTTTCAATACTTTATCCTTAAGCATGAGTAGTTGAGGTTTCCTTTTTCAAAAAGTTGCTTACGAAAGCATCATCAGTTAAATGCGCGTAGTCGCGGCAAACGCGGTCTATCTCTTCTTTTTGGCCCGGGGATAGCACCTCATTTGGGTTGAGGCACCAGGTTCCTTCAATCAATCCCTGCCTGCGAAGTATTTCATGTATGCCCGGAATACACCCATGAAAATTATTTGCCGTGTCGAAGATGGCCGCGTTCATATCCGTAACAGCGATACCGATAGACAATAGTTCTTCTTCGCTTGTATTCCTGGATTTTGCCTGCTCAAGTAATTGCACGGCTTTACTTGTCCACACCGCCCAGTGACCGAGTAAACCACCGATGAATCTTTTTTCTACCTGTTTACCATTTGCAGCAAAGCGATAGGGAGTGATAAGATCTGCAATGATATTGTCGTCGTTGCCCGTGTATAAAGCAATTTCGCTGCTGCGTTTGCTTTCACACACTGCGCGCACCACGTCGATGGTCTGGTATCGGTTAAACGCAGCAATCTTGATGGCATATACATTCGGGATCTCTACAAATTTCCTCCAGAAATTATAACTCAGCAATCTTCCTCCGGCAGCGGGTTGAAGGTAGAATCCAAAAAGAGGGATTATTGCAGCAACTTTCTTTGCGCGTTCGATCAATTCATCTTCGGAAAGGGTATTTAATCCACCATTGCTGAGAAGCCCAAAATGATAACCATATTTTACGGCAAGTTCAGCTTCTGCGACTGCTGTTTCTGCCGGGCCTGTTATGCCGGCTACGCGGATAAAATTTTTGTTTTTCCCTGATGCCTCTATTTCTTCAGCAGCCAGTTGAAGAACAGGTTCCAGCATATTGAATTCGGGCTTCCTGATTTCAAACTGTGTAGTGTGCACGCCTACGGCAACTCCCCCTGCTCCGGCAGCGAGATAATAACGTGTAAGCAGCCGCTGTCTTTCTTCATTCAGTTTACGTTCAGCAGTAAGTGCCAGCGGATGTGCCGGAATCACCGTGCCCGCGTATAATAATTCCAATATATGTTTCGATGGTTGTGCGTAGTTCATTAGAATTGTCCTTTTCGTTCCTGGAAATGTGTAGGTTTATTCAATCGTTTTCCCCCGGCATTGATCCATTGCACAAGCAGCTGCATCATCGTGTATAGCGACACATTGGGATATCCAAAAAGGCGGAAACATTCCGCTGCATTGTTCAATAACGCTGTCGGCTGTTCTGTGCCTGTGAATACGGGATCACGTTCAAACATTTTGCCGAACTCCGTTGCACACCAGCGTACAGAAACGGTTTCGGGCCCTGTTATGTTGAGCAACTTCGATGGTGAAGAGCAATGATGTAAAGCACGGATAGCAATTTCATTGGCATCTCCCTGCCAGATGGCGTTGAAATGCCCCATTGAGAGATCAATGGGCTTACCATTTTTAACCGACATAGCCAGTTCATGCAACACGCCATACGTAACATCGTTTGCATAGTTAAGGCGGTACATCAGAACAGGATTTCCGTATTTATTGCTGAAATAGGTGAACATCCGTTCACGCCCAAGACAAGACTGTGCGTATTCTCCAACCGGATCTGGATTGACGTGTTCGGAAGCTCCACCCGAAAATACCGGCATCAAAGGGTAGACGTTACCGGTGGAGAAAACCACGATGCGCGAATCCCTGTATTTTTCAGCCACACGTCCCGGAAGATATGTGTTCATTGCCCAGGTGAGTGGGGCATTACCGGAGGAGCCGAATTTCATGCCTGCCATATAAATCACATTAGGTGCTTCCGGCAAAGCCTGCAATTCATCTTCGTTGAGCAGGTCGGCATTGATGGTAGTGATGCCTTCACGGTTCAGGTCGTCCTGCACACCTTCTTCCCTGAATCTTGAAATGGCAATGATCTTTCTATTAACACCTGCTGCCCGGGCAGATTGCTGCGCAAGTTTGCAAAGTGCGGGGCCCATTTTTCCGCCAGCACCAAGAACGATGATGTCGCCTTCGAGGTTGGCAACGTCGCTAATTAATACTTCAGAGGGTTGAAGCAATTCTTCATACCATTTTTGCGGATCGTTCATGATCGTTTTTTTCGTTTAGTGTCGAATCTTCGTCTTTTCTGTAAATAATTCTTCCATTCACAATGGTCGTGCTTACATTGATGTTGTTGTCGAACAATACGATGTTTGCATCTTTGCCGGCAACCAGTGATCCTTTACGGTCAGATAAGTTCAATATCGCTGCCGGTGTTTCTGTGATCATCTTCACGGCTTCTGTAATGGGTACTTCTGCAAGTTGTATCATGTTTCGCACCAAACGGTCTGCCGTTGCCACACTGCCGGCAAATGAAGTTCTGTCCGGCAATTTAGCAACCCCGTCTTCCACAATTACCTTAAGTCCGTTTCTTTTACTGCCAAGTAAACTTTCACCGGGTGGCATTGCAGCTGCCCGCATAGCATCTGTAATCAGCGCGATTTTTTCCGCCCCTTTTATTTTATAGATCAGTTTGAGTAGTGGCGCGGGCAGGTGGCATCCGTCGGCAATCACTTCCACATACATGTCATCGATCAGGAAAGCACTTTCTACCACTCCGGCATAACGATAAGCATTCCGGCGGGTTACGCCCGACATTGCTGAGTACAGGTGTGTAGCCAGAATGTATCCGTGTTCAAAGCCTTTAACCACCTCTTCATAAATAGCATCGGTGTGTGCCAGGGCGGGTAGTATTCCATGCTCGCGCAAATATGTCGCAAATTCCAGGGCGCCTTCCAACTCGGGAGCGGCGCTCCATCTTTTAATTACATTGGTTGATGCAATGATCTTTTTATACTCTGATGGGTCGGGATTACGAATAAATCTCGGGTCCTGTGCGCCGCGCTGGTTCATGGCAAAATAAGGACCTTCGATGTGCATTCCTACGAACTGCGCGCCATGCGTGTTTCGCATATCTGCACGTTTATAGGCCTCGAGGGTTTGAAACAGTTCCGATTGTTCACACGAAAGGGTAGTGGGCATCATGGATGTTGTTCCATATCTTGCATGTGTGGATGCAATCGCCAGAAAACCTTCTTCCTCACCATCCATAAAATCGTGTCCCCCGCCGCCGTGCACATGAATATCGATGAAGCCAGGGGAAATGTATTGTTTTTGTGCGTCGATGGTTTCATCGGCTGTGATGTCGTCGCCATTTTCAGACACAGAAATTATCTTACCATCCCGCACGAGTACACAGCCGTTTTCAATTATCCCAAAAGGCGTAATAACTCTTCCATTAAAAATCTTAAGCAGGCTCATTTATATTCTTTACCGTGACCGACTTACCAGGGGCGCTAAATTTCCACCGCCTGATTTTATGTCCATATACTGCGTAAAATACCAGATAAAGGTAACAAGGTATGAGTATCGCATATGCAGAACGCAGGTCGTATTTGTCGGCGAAATATCCATATACCAGCGGCAGCAAGGCATTACCGCATAAACCCATGATCATAACCGATGCGCCGATTTTCGTATAGCGACCCAATCCATCCATTGCCAGCGGCCAGATACCTGCCCAGATAAGCGAATTGGCGAGGCCGAGCAGCACGATAAACCAGATTGACAGATCGGTGTTAAATCCAAAAAGTTGCACATTACCCCGCGCCACCAGGATCATAACCGAAAAGATCAGTCCCAAAACAGTACATATACGTAACGCATTTACCTGTTTTATTAGCCGTGGAATTGCAATGATGCCGCAGACATATCCCACCAACGTTGCTGCCAGTGTAAACGATGGAAACACTTTGGCATCGTAGAGTGTAATGTCCATTCGCTGGGCGTAACTGATGATGGTGTCTACGGATATCACCTGCGTACCCACATGCAGGAAAATAGCAATGGCTCCAAGCACCAGGTGTGGAAAGCGGAATATAGATGTTTTAGAATTTTTACCGGATTGCCCAGGTATTTCTGTGTTTTCTACTTCCGGTAGAGGTGAGTATCGCACGAATAAACCAATAAGGAAAAGGATGATGCCCAGGCATGCATATGGATAAATCACACGTCTTATCAAAGCGTCTAGGGCAGCGCTGCGTTCCGCATCCGTCATTGTTGCCAGCTGATTAAACAGATCGGTATCCGTTGCCCTGAGTACTATCTGTGCAAAAAGCAGGGGAGCCAGGATGCCCGCTCCTTTGTTAAGAATTCCCATTATGCTGAACCGCTGGGCAGCACGCTCAACGGGGCCGAGGATGGTGATGTAAGGATTCGCAGCTGTCTGCAAAATAGCCAGACCAGCACCCAATGAAAACAGCCCCGTAAGAAAGGTGCCATAACTACGAGCCATCGCAGCAGGCACAAAAATGAACGCACCAACTGCCATGATAAAGAAACCAATCATCATCCCCTTCCGGTATCCTGCATATTTCAGTAAATATCCTGCCGGTACAGACACAACGAAATAGGAAATGTAAAAAGCGAAAGCTACCAGGTAAGACTCGAAGTCGGTAAGCTCACATGCAATTTTGAAATAAGGTATGAGTATCGCGTTCAGCCACGAAACAAAACCGAATATGAAAAACATACCCGCGATGATGATAATGGAAACCGTAATCTGCCTTTTACTCAACTGGTGAGCATATACGGAAGACGGGCGATTCTGTAACGGTTTACGCATGCAGTTAGCTTAATGCCTGATATTTCCGAAAGTAGGAAGAAATCGCCATAAGCCAGATTACTGTTCTGCCGCGATAGTTCCTTTCAGACGCAGTAATTCTGTTTCTGCAAGTTTTGTATTGTAACGTGCTGCGATCAGGCGGTTGTATGCCTGCTCAAGACTAATCTGCGCTTCGCGTAATTCAAGATAAGTAGACACACCCTGTCGAAACCGTTCAAGTGCAATGAACACATTTTCTTTTGCCAGGGCAATATTTTCTTCTTCGAGCAGTAGTGCTTTTTTCTGATACTGGTAATCTTTGAAGGAGTTGTTAATTCCAAGTTCAACGCGCGACTTCTGCGTGTCGTAGGCAATGCGGTTGTATTCAAGGTCAAGGCCTGCCTGACGGATTAACCGGCGCTGATTAAAACCAGTAAGGATAGGGATATTAGCTGTGAATCCGTAGTTGAATCCTTTGTTCAAACTGAATATCGGCTGGAACTCAGGGTTTACCACACGGGCATTCGATGTGCGGCCAAAATTATATGCCGTATTAAAACTGATAGTCGGAAACAATTCCGCCTTTCTCTCTTTCAGGGCAAGTTTCGCAATGTCGATGGTTTTGCGGCTGGCGAGTAGTCCCGCATTGGTGTTTTCAACGTCGTTTGCAACGGTATTGTAGTCGAGGTTTAGGTTTATTGGGATACTATCAGCAACGTCGTACTCGGCCGTAATCGGCATTCCTGTCAGCTGGTTCAGTTGTTCACGAAGCTGTGCAATTAATGTTTCCTGCAAAAGTTGCGCTGCAAACTGTGCATTGAGGTCAACACGTGCCTGCAGCAGTTCGGGCTTACTTCCCAAACCAACAGATAATTTCTTTTCGGCCAGCTTAACCCTTTCTTCATTGATGGTGATAAGTGTATCAATGGCGCGCAGTTGTTGTTTCTGCCTCACGATATTGTAATAGTTATTTATCACCTGTGCTACCGAATTCACCACCTGGTTGCGCACATTCGCCTCACCCAATTCTTTTAGCTGGCTAAGACGTTCGCGTGTTACAAACATGCGCAATCCGTCAAACAGAAGCCAGTCGAGGTTTACGGCAGCGGTAGTGTTGTTTGATTTAACATCGGCACTGCGCTTTCTTCCATCCGTAAAATTCTGTTGCTGGTTGTTGTCGTTCCAAATGCGTCCTGCAGTACCACTGATCTGCGGAAGAAAAGCCGCGTCTGCATAGCGCGCATCTACTGCAAAAGAAGCGGAATCGTTACGAACCAACCGTACATCATAATTGTGTTGCACCGCGTGTGCGATCGCTTCATCAATAGTAAGCAGTCGCTGCGCGTTTATCGTTGCGAACGAACACACCAATACCGTCAGGATAAAAACTTTCTTCATGAATGCTGTTTTTATGCGCGTTGTGATTCTTTTTCGTCGAGGAGCTGCATACCCGATTTCTGTTTTTTCCGCGACAGAAAAGCATACATCGCGGGAATCACGAACAAAGTTAGTATGAGGGAAAAGAGAATACCACCTACAAGTACGATGCCAAGCGGAATACGGCTTGTTGCTGCTGCACCTAGCGACAATGCAATAGGCAGCGCGCCAAGCGCCATAGTGAGGCTCGTCATAAGGATGGGGCGCAACCTGGCTGTAGAAGCTTCCACAACGGCTTCCATCTTCGACAGGCCGGCTTCGCGTTTTTTATTTGCAAACTCTACGATCAGGATACCATTCTTGGTTACCAGCCCGATGAGCATGATCATACCGATCTGCGAGAAGATATTCAGCGTTTGGTTGAAAACCCAAAGCGAAAGGATAGCCCCGGCAATCGCCAGCGGTACCGTGATCATGATCACGAACGGGTCGATAAAGCTTTCAAATTGTGCCGCCAGTACAAGGAATATCAACACGAGCGCCAGTATGAATGCGAACAGGGTATTCCCGGAGCTTTCCGCAAAATCTCTTGACGATCCTGCAAGGCTGGTGGCAAACGTTTCATCGAGGTGTTTTGCAGCGATTGCTTCCATGGCACGAATTCCATCTCCTAATGTTTTTCCCGGTGCGAGACCTGCAGAGATAGTCGCCGATTTATAACGGTTGTAGTGATAGATTGTCGGCGGAGTGGTTTCTTCTGAAATCGAAACGAGGTTGTCGAGTGAGATGATTTCGTTACGGCTGCTTCTTACATAAATATTTTTCAGGTCTGTCGGATCATCGCGTTCATTGCGCGCCACCTGGCCCATCACCTGGTATTGTTTTCCTTCGCGGATAAAATATCCAAGGCGCCTGTTACTCAGCGCAAGCTGTAATGTTTGCGATATATCGTTAACGCTTACTCCAAGTTCGCTCGCCTTCAACCGGTCGATGTTAATTTTCAATTCAGGCTTGTTGAATTTCAGGTCTGAATCCACACCCTGGAAAGTAGGATCGTCATCTGCTTCGTCAAGGATCTTTGGTAGTGCTTCAGCGATCTTGTCGAAGTTGTTGTTCTGAATAACATATTGAACAGGCAAGCCGCCACGGCGGTTAACGGATATCGTTTGTTCCTGTATCGCGAATGTTCTGCCCTCCGGGAAGCGGCGAAGGTTCCGGCCGATCATATCTACGATTTCCTGCTGCGATCGTTCACGGTCCTGCGGGTCGATAAACGTTACACGCACGAAGCCTGTATTAACGGCGCCAGCGCCGGAAAAGCCTGGGGCTGTTACGCTCAGCACAATTTCTCTTTCCGGAACGGAATCTATAATGAACTGCGAAATCTTGTCAACGTACTTATCCATGTAGTCGAAGGAAGTTCCTTCCGGAGCTGTAAGCTGCATCCGCACCTGGCTTCTGTCTTCGAGCGGAGCGAGTTCCGATTGAATATTGCTTCCTACAAAAAATATAATTCCGAAACACACCGCTACGATTACGAGCGCCAGCCATTTTGCTGCCATGAACTTCTGCAGCAGACGGTGATAACCATTTTCCATGCCGCGGAAGAACGGCTCCGTTTTACGATAGAACCAGGAATGCTTATGCACTTTACGGGTAAGCTTTACGTTCAGCACCGGGGTAAGTGTCAGCGAAACAAATGCAGAGATAAGAACCGCACCTGCTACCACAATACCGAATTCACGGAATAGTCTTCCAACAAATCCTTCGAGGAATATTATGGGGAGAAATATCACCGCGAGCGTGATGGAAGTAGCAATTACCGCAAAGTAGATTTCTTTGGATCCTTCTTTCGCTGCCTGGTATTTCGGCATGCCCGCTTCAATCTTCTTGTAGATATTTTCCGTTACCACAATTCCATCATCCACCACCAGGCCGGTTGCGAGTACGATACCAAGTAATGTGAGTACATTGATTGTAAATCCGCTCAGGTACATGATGAAGAAGGTACCGATAAGTGCCACGGGAATATCTATTAACGGCCGCAATGCGATGAGCCAGTCACGGAAGAATAAATAGATTACAAGCACCACAAGAACAAACGCGATGATCAACGTTTCTTCTACTTCAAGTATCGAACGTTTGATGAATTTTGTCTGGTCGAGTGCGATGTTCAATTGAATATCTTCAGGAATTTCTTGTTTCAGCTGTTCAAGTCGCCTGTAGAATTCATTGGAAATTGCAACATAATTGGTACCCGGTTGCGGAACGATAGCAAGAGCAATCATCGGAATGCGGCTCTCTTTCAGGATGGTTTCTTCGTTTTCCGGGCCAAGCACGGCTTCACCGATCTGTTTAAGCCGAATGTCGGCGCCGTTTACATTTTTAATAATAACGTTATTGAAATCTTCTTCGGTAGTAAGTCTGCCGAATGTGCGTACAGACAGCTCCGTAGCATTTCCCGAAATTTTACCTGATGGTAATTCAACATTTTCTCTTGCAAGGGCTGCTTCAACATCACCGGGTGTGAGGTTATATGCGCTCAAACGTGCAGGGTCGAACCAGATGCGCATGGCGTATCTTTTTTCTCCCCATATCTGAATACTACTAACTCCGGGAATCGTCTGCAACCGCTCCACCAATACGTTCGTGGCGTATTCGGTAATCTCAAGCTGGTTTCGCGTGTTGCTCTGAACGGTCATTGAAATGATGGCATCCGAACTAGCATCAGCTTTCGCCACTACCGGTGGAGCATCAAGATCGCGCGGGAGACTTCTGACAGCCTGCGACACTTTATCGCGCACGTCGTTTGCAGCTGCTTCGAGGTCGATACTCAGATCGAACTCTACATTGATGTTACTGGTCCCCTGGCTGCTTAGTGAAGTGATGTTTTTGATACCGGCAATACCATTGATGGCTTTTTCGAGTGGCTCCGTGATCTGCGATTCAACGATATCGGAGTTTGCCCCGGGATATGAAGTACGTACATTGATGTTGGGTGGATCTATCGCCGGGTAATCTCGTATACCCAGGAAGGTGAAGCCGATGATCCCGAAAAGAACGATCGCTATATTCATTACGGTGGCGAGCACCGGTCTTCTCAAACTTAGTTCTGAAATGTTCATATGCTCTACGGTGTTTGCGGCCTGCAGCCCCTGATTCTACATCAGTTTACTTTGGTGAGCGTTACTTTACTTTCGGGCCGGATGGCGAGGAGGGCAGTAGTGATAACCGTGTCGCCTACCTTCAATCCATCCAGAATCTGCACAAAGGCAGAATCACGTATACCGGTGCTAACGTCTTTAAATTCGGCTACACCGCCACGATAGATCACCACGCGCTTTCCTCTTGCCTGCGGAATCACAGCGTGTGTGGGAACAACCATGGGTTCATCTGCATGAGATAGTTGCAGCGATACTTTTGCAAAGCCGCCGGCTACCAGTTCTTCCTGCTCACCTTTCACAACAGCGCGAACACGCAGGCTCCTGGTGTTTGCTTCTATGGTTGTTTCTGTGGCCATAATCGAGGCTTTATACCTTTTATCGAGGCCGTCAACTGTAAATGACACTTCACGCCCTTTGCGCATATTTTCACTGTACTTCTCTGGTACGGTAAATTCAAGCTTAAGGTCGTTCACCTGGCTGATGGTGGTGAGAATGTCGGCCGGCGTCACATATGCCCCCGGGCTCACATTTCTCAAACCCACTTTGCCGGAGTAGGGCGCCAGTATCCTGGTCTTTGCAATGTTCACTTTCACCAGCTCAATATCCGCATTCAGGTTATTGGCCTGCAATTGACTGAGATCGTACTCCTGCTGGCTGATCCCGCTTATTTCCAGCAAGGCTTTTTGACGCTCCACAGTTTTCTCTGCAATAGAAAGCTGCACTTCCAGCTTTTTCAGCTGGGCCTGCAGGTCTCCATCAAACAATTTAACAAGTAGTGTGCCTTTACTAACAACCCTGCCTTCAGGAATGTTGAGCGAAACGATACGTCCTGATATTTCCGGCCTTATCTGCGTGGTTTCATATGGCAGGAGGGTACCGGGCATCGCAATGTTTTCAGTTAAAGGGCGGGTTCTTACTACAAAACCTTCGGCCTGCAGACTCATGTTTGCAGACCGGTTAGATGGCGAGGGCGGGGATTTTTTTTCTTCCTTACAGGAAACTCCAAAAATTACCGATAAAATAAAGCCAACCTGGAAGACATTCTTGGCAATTTGCATCTGCTAAAAATTCTGCTATAAAGTTAATTGATACCCCTTAGACGCTGAACGTAAGTGAATCATTCGCCCGGAGGCGTTTTTATTTTAAGCAGATGTTTGATCTTGTGTGCGGTATGTATAAGATGCTGCCGGTCGCTGCTAAGTATGGTTACGTGACCCATCTTGCGTCCCGGCTTGGTTTGTTGCTTCCCATAAAGGTGTACAAAGGCTACATCCATCTTAAGAACTTCGTTCAGTCCCTCATAATATGCCTCGCCTTCAAAGCCTTTTTCGCCTACCAGGTTAACAATAGCCGCGGGCAATATAGCCTTCGTGTTTCCAAGAGGGAAGTCTAAAATTACCCTCCATAACATATCGAACTGCGAGCTGAAATTCCCTTCAATGGTATGATGCCCACTGTTATGTACCCTGGGAGCGGTTTCGTTTACGTATACCTCGTTATTGTTGTCGATGAAGAGCTCAACCGCAAAGATGCCTGGGCTCTTCAAACCCTTTACTACGGCAAGGGATAAAGCTTCCACTTTCCACCGGGTTTTCTCCTGAATATCCGCAGGACTGATCTGGTAATCGAGCTGGTTCAGGTCGGGGTCAAAAACCATATCCACGATCGGGAATAATGCGATCTCCCCTTTATTGTTTACTGCGACAATCTGGGCAACTTCCTTTTTGATGTTGACCATCTTTTCCAGCACAGATGGTTTATCGAATCCCTTATCTATATCCTTCTCCGTGCGAATAACCTGTACACCCCGCCCGTCGTAACCTCCTTCAGCCAGTTTATGTACCGCTGGCAAGTACGATGACTGATTCTTCAGTTCCTGCTGGTTAGCGGTTATCACAAAAGCGGGTGAGGGGATCTGGAGATCGCGATAGAATTCCTTCTGTGCAATCTTGTTCTTGATAATTCTTAACGCGGAAGGTTTGGGAAAAACTTTTACACCTTCCGACTCCAGTTTTTCCAAAGCTTCGAGATTAACCGACTCGATTTCGATAGTGATTGCATCCAATCCCTTTCCAAATTGGTAAACATCGTCGAAGTTGCGAATATCACCTTTCGTAAAATGATGGCAAAGATGAGCTGCCGGTGCTGCTGAATCATTTTCCATCAAGAACGTTTCTACCGGATAATTGGCAGCAGCCTGAAGGAGCATACGACCCAGCTGGCCACCCCCGAGAATTCCCACTTTCAGCATTATAAATTTATTGAGCAGCAAATATAATCAAGCGGGTAAAAGAAGTTTAACTTTGATCATGCACCCTCTGACAAAAGCGGATATTACCCAGCCGCCGGTTGCCGATTTTCTGCCATTGAAAGGCACCGACCACATCGAATTTTTCGTAGGCAATGCAAAACAGGCCGCGCATTACTACAAAACTGCATTCGGGTTTCGGTCGGTGGCTTACGCAGGCCCTGAAACCGGCGTGAAAGAAAAAGCCAGCTACGTTATCAGGCAGAACAAACTCACGTTCGTACTAACAACATCACTCGATCCCGACGGACCGATTGCACAACACGTAAATAAACATGGCGATGGGGTGAAATTTCTGTCGTTGCTGGTAGATGATGCAAAGCAGGCCTGGATTGAAACCACCAGCCGCGGCGCCACCAGCTACATGGAGCCAACAACCACGCGCGATGATTCTGGCTCCGTTACCCTCAGCGGCATTCATACATATGGTGATACGGTGCATTTATTCGTAGACCGAAGCCTCTACAACGGCCCCTTTCTTCCTGGCTATGTTGCTTGGAATAACGATTACAATCCTGAACCTGTTGGCTTGTTGTATGTAGATCATTGTGTAGGCAATGTGGGCTGGAACCAGATGAACCGCTGGGTGAAATTTTATGAAGAGGTGATGGGATTCCGGAACATTCTCACATTCGACGATAAGGACATATCTACTGATTACAGCGCGCTGATGAGCAAGGTGATGAGTAATGGAAACGGGTTTGTTAAGTTTCCTATCAACGAACCGGCAGAAGGCAAGAAAAAATCGCAGGTAGAGGAATTTCTCGAATACTACCAGGGCGAAGGCGTGCAGCATGTGGCCATTGCTACATCGAACATTATAGAAACTGTGACCGAACTGCAAAAAAGGGGTGTGGAGTTCCTGAAAGTACCCGGTAATTATTACGAACACCTGACCGAGCGGGTAGGGAAGATCGACGAAGAATTGCCATCGTTGAGTGAGCTGGGAATATTGGTCGACCGCGACGATGAAGGGTATCTCTTACAAATCTTTACAAAGCCCCTGCAAGACAGGCCAACCCTGTTCTTCGAGATCATACAGCGTAAAGGGGCGAAAAGTTTCGGAAAAGGCAATTTCAAGGCCTTATTCGAAGCAATTGAACGTGAACAGGCATTACGGGGTAACCTTTAGAGCCCGGGGGTTTGGCACTTATCCCCACCTGTACATAACCTTGGTTTTACAACAACGTTCATTTACAATAATTTTATCTTAAGCGTTCAGGAGATAAAGAATTTTTTCCCTGTATTTGCGTTTAACCCTATACAGTGTACTTACGAATGATGAAGAAGGCAGTTTTTATTTTACTGGTGATATCCCTCCCTGTTGTATTGTTTGCGCAGTCTGCCGTCAAACCCTACTATAATTTTATTGAGTATCAGCGTAGTTTCCCCAGGATCAACGATGCAATGAAGCGTAAGATTGATACACTTTACCGCCAGTTCAGGCAAAAGAATCTCCGGTGGCCTGCCGAAAATATTTACCTGAGAAGTTTCAAATTCGATAGCCGTCTTGAAGTGTGGGTAAAACAACCCGGAAAGGATCAATATACCCTGTTCAAATCGTACAAGGTGTGCGCGCTGGCTGGTACGCTCGGGCCCAAACGTATGCAGGGCGACTACCAGGTTCCGGAAGGTTTTTACCACATCAATGAATTCAATCCCAGGAGTAACTTTCACCTTTCACTTGGGTTGAACTACCCCAATGCTTCAGACAGAATTCTTGCTGATTCATTGTTACCGGGAGGAGATATTTACATCCATGGACGGTGTGTAACGTCTGGTTGTATTCCCATCAACGATTCCCAGATAGAAGAACTATATCTGCTCGCAGCATATGCCCACTCGCATGGCCAGGATTTTATCCCCGTGCATATCTTTCCCGTCGACTTCGACAACGATAAGAGCTCCGCATATTTAAGCAGGTATATCAGGCAATTTCCGGAGTACATGAACCTGTGCCGCGAGCTGAAGAAAGCATATTCGTATTTCCAGAAGACGAAGAAATTACCGGTAGTGATGACCAGTTCAAAAGGGCAATATATTGTGGCCAATATGCCCACAGAACCCGAACCGGAACCTGTTGTTGCTTCCCGGAATAAACGCAGGGCTTTGCTTGATTTTGATGAGTCGCAACTCGCAACGGTTGTAGATAAACTTCCCGCATACCCGGGCGGTATGGAAGGATTTCAACAATTTCTCGATAACACCAGCAAAGAACTTGCGAAGTACCTGGAGCCAAATCAATCTAAAACTTTTGTGATGATTGAATTCATCATCGATAAGGCAGGCAAACCAGCATATGCGAAGGTGATCAGGGGCGGCAATGACGAAATGAACGACCTGCTGCAGGAAAAATTCGAGAACATGCCCGAATGGACGCCCGCCACCCGCCACGGCAAAGAGGTTGCCATCAAACTCAAACAATCATTGGAGATAACCAGGTAGTCTGGTATATTTTTTATCCCTTACAGGATATCCATTGCTTTTGCGAAGGAAGTGCAGATGAATGGAAGCGTAAGCGTAACCAATTCACCTTTGAACATAAGTGTGAGAACGAATGCTGCGACTGAAGCAAAAAATATGAGCCAGTATAGGGTAGTTTGTTTTCTGGTCGTTTCCATTGGTTAATTTTACGGCGAAAATAATACAAAAACAGACATAAGGACAATAGTGTTACATTCGCGCTCTTTAGGAAAAACGTTGAAGATTCATTTTTATATACGCTACTTCACCCATCCGGGTGAATCTATGCATGTGACAGGAAATATCGAGGAGCTTGGAAACAACAACTACGAGAAGTCGTTTGCGTTGTCCTATCTCAACAACGATTTCTGGCACGGTGTTCTTGAAATAGACGCATCCGCAACCCCTGTTTTTCAATACAGCTATCTATTTAAATCGGCCACCGGGGAGTGGCTCGAAGAAGGCGGACACGACCGCGTGGCCGACACTTCTAAGGCTGGATTGGAAGAACTGGAACTCATTGACACGTGGAATGTGCCGGGCCAATACGACAATGTATTTTCTACCGACCCATTCCAGGAGGTTCTCCTCACTGCCAATGAAACGCGCTTCAAAACGAAGTCGCCACGTGTATTAACCCACATATTCCGGGTAAAGGCTCCCTTACTTAATAAAAACGAAATCGTTTTTCTTTCGGGTAATGCAGTGGAAACAGGCTCGTGGAATACAGATTCGGTGTTGCTGCTTGCAAAAGAAAAAGGATGGTGGACCCTTAAAGTAGAACTGCCCGAAGGTTCGTTCCCCCTCATTTATAAATATGGTGTTTATAATATAGAGGAGAAGAAAGTGGTGCAGTTCGAACACGGGGACAACCGAACGCTTAACAATGTGCCGGCTTCGAAAAAAATCAGCATCATCCACGATGGTTTTGTTCGCGTACCTAACGATACATGGAAAGGTGCGGGTGTAAGTATTCCCGTATTCAGCCTTCGCAGTAAGGATTCGTTTGGAGTAGGGGAGTTCACCGATCTGAAGTTATTGGTCGACTGGGCTTCAAAGGTTGGTCTTAAGCTGATTCAGCTCTTGCCCGTTAACGATACCATCACCACTTATACCTGGCGCGATTCGTATCCGTATTCTGCCATATCTGCATTTGCATTGCACCCGATTTACCTGAACCTCGAAGAAGTTGCAGGTAAACACGATGCCCATATCATCAAATCGCTTAAGAAAAAGCAAAAGCAGCTGAATGAACTTGCTGATGTTGATTACGAACAGGTGCTGAAATTTAAGTTGTCTGCAGCCAAAGAATTGTTTGAAGTTCAGAAATCAAAATTCCTGAACGACAAAGATTTCAAAGCATACTTTGAAGACAACAAAGACTGGCTGGTTCCTTATGCCGCATTCTCGTACCTACGCGATCGTAATGGAACAGCTGATTTCACAAAATGGAAAATCTATAGTTCATACGACAAGGCTGCGATTGAGAAGTATGTATCCACAAAAGCGAAGCACTACGAAAACATCGCATTTATATATTTCCTGCAGTATCACCTGCACCTGCAACTAAAAAATGCCGTTGACTATGCACACAAAAACTGTGTGATCATCAAAGGTGATATTCCTATAGGTGTAAGCCGCCAGAGTTGTGAAGCATGGATGAGTCCGGACCTGTTCAACATGAACCTTCAGTCGGGAGCACCACCCGATGATTTTGCAGTGAAGGGACAAAACTGGGGCTTTCCCACTTACAACTGGGAGAAGATGGCGCACGATGGATTTGAATGGTGGAAACGCCGCTTCGAACAGATGGCTAAATACTTCGATGCCTTCCGCATCGATCACATTTTAGGCTTCTTCCGGATCTGGAACATCCCGATTGAATCTGTGCAGGGTATTATGGGGTATTTCGAGCCTGCATTGCCCGTTCACGTGTACGAATTTTCGCAGCGCGGGATGTGGTTCAACTATCACAGGTTCTGCAAACCTTATATTACCGATGCTGTGTTGTGGGAACTGTTCGGCCCCAATAAAGAGAAGTTTCTCCCTTATCTCTCGTTTGTCGGCAACCATCACTACAATTTGCTCGACGAATACAACACACAAAGAAAAGTGGAAGAACACTTCAGCAAGCTGGAAGATACAGCCGACAACCAGCGAATCCGCGATGGTTTGTATGAACTGATATCGAATGTACTGTTGTTTGAAGTGAAGAATTCTAACGGCCAGCAATTTCATTTCAGAATATCCATTGAACATACCACCAGCTTCAGGCATCTCGACTGGAACATGCAACAGCAGCTGAAGGCGATGTACAATGATTATTTCTATCATCGCCAGGATGAATTCTGGAGAAAAGAGGCAATGAAAAAATTGCCATCGCTGAAGAAGTCGACAAACATGCTGATATGTGGTGAAGATCTTGGTATGGTTCCGCGTCCCGTTCCTGAATTAATGAAGCTTCTGGGAATATTGAGCCTGGAGATTCAGCGCATGCCGAAAGATATGAACCAGGAGTTCTTTCATCCGGCATCGGCTCCATACCTATCGGTGGTAACGCCTTCTACGCACGACATGAGTCCCATTCGTTCGTGGTGGGAAGAGAACCCGCAGGTGACACAGAAATTTTTCAATACGATATTGCATCAGCAGGGAGAAGCACCAGCGACCTGTGAAGCATGGATAAGCAAGGCAATCATACTCCAACATCTCAACTCGCCCGCAATGTGGAGCATATTCCAGTTGCAGGATCTGTTGGCAATGGATGAAAAAGTGCGCCGCAATGATCATGAATCGGAGCGAATCAACGTGCCTGCAATCCCATTTTATTATTGGCGTTACCGGATGCATATACCACTTGAGCAACTGATAAAAGAACACGAGTTCAACCACGAAATAAAAAAATATGTTGAGGCGAGCGGCCGATGAAAGTGCGTTACTGGACATACAATCTTCCGTTTGTTTATCCGTTCACCATTTCGCGAGGAACAAAAACCCATCAACCAATATTTGTAGTTGAATTGGAACACATGGGTGTGAAAGGTTATGGCGAAGCACCTGCCATCACGTACTATCATATTCCGGTAGAAAAAATGGCTAGTGATCTTGAAGAGAAGAAGGCAATGGTGGAGAAATACGCATTCACCGAACCTGAACGCTACTGGCATTACCTGCATCACGTTTTTCCGAACAACAACTTTCTCGTTTGCGCGCTCGACATTGCAGCCTGGGACCTGTATGGCAAATTACGCCGTCAACCACTGTACCGTATGTGGAGACTTGATTTCAGCAAGGCGCCATTAACTGACTACACCATTGGAATCGATACGCTCGGCAATATGCTCGATAAAATGGAGAAAAATCCATGGCCGATTTATAAGATTAAGTTAGGAACGCACGAAGACCTGCTAATCCTGAAAGCGATCCGCGAACGTACTTCGGCACGTATCCGCGTTGATGCAAACGCTGCATGGAATCTGGAGGAAGCACGGCAACTGATCATCGAACTCAGGGATCTTGACGTGGAATTTGTGGAGCAGCCACTGGCTGTAGACAATTGGGATCAAATGCAGGAGTTGTATCAATCGTCGCCGTTACCGATTATTGCCGATGAATCGTGTGTTAGGGAAGAAGATGTAGAAAAATGCGCCAACTACTTTCACGGTATAAATATCAAACTCACTAAGTGCGGAGGCATAACGCCGGCACGACGCATGATAAAGAAAGCACGCGAGCTAAATTTGCAGGTGATGTTGGGAAGCATGAACGAAACCACTATCGGTTCAGCTGCAATTGCCCACCTGCTTCCCGCGGTTGATCATGCAGATATCGATGGTCCATTACTGTTAGCAGAAGACATTGCATCCGGCCTTACCTACTCCAGCGGTACGGTACGCGTGTCTGACAATCCCGGCCTGGGGATCGAGTTCCACCACGCCTAAACGAAATTTTAATAATTTCTACGTATTGAGAAAAGCTCTAACATATTAGACTTCGGTATATTTATTGCGTAAACACGAGAGAATTCTGTAAGTTAATGAACTCTATTCCGAGACTTTTTTCGTATTTAGCTCATTTTGTTGTTGTTGTGGTAATGTTCACTGCTTGTAAGAAGCATATTGTTACCCCGGCACCTCCTCCTGCACCACCTCCAGCGCACGAAGCACCACCTCCGCCACCGGAGAAGTTGCTTGAAACGGAGCCGCCGGTGCTCACCCCGGTTACGGATTCTATCAGCGACAATATTTTAGGATATTACCAGGCATTACCGTCGAAATATGATTCCAGCGGGGAAACTTACCCGATGATTATCGACCTGCACGGTGGTGGCCAATATGGAAATGGCAGCACCGACCTGGGTAAGATCCTGCGGATGGGTATTCCTAAATTGTTGAACGAGAAGAAATTTCCGCCCACTTTCGAAGTAGATGGCGAACGTTTCTCATTTATTGTAATTGCTCCACAATTGCGTAAGGATGTGTTGAATGTAGAAATGTTCAGGCTGCTGAATTATGTTAAATCGCATTTCCGCGTTGATACAAACCGCATTTATCTTACTGGCGCAAGCCTGGGC
Source organism: Bacteroidota bacterium (assembly GCA_023423015.1). Taxonomy (GTDB): domain Bacteria; phylum Bacteroidota; class Bacteroidia; order Chitinophagales; family Chitinophagaceae; genus Flavitalea. The sequence continues at coordinate 2,481 of JAFAGE010000298.1, read as the reverse complement.
GGACGCCAGGTAGCCAATTATGCAGGACAGCGGGCTGAACCCTTTGCTGCGTTGGTTACGTTTGGCGGATTACCGCAGATGACGTCTGACCTTACGGAGAAATGCCAAACCATGGTGGATGCTAACCTGCCCATCTGGCACTTCCACAACCGCGACGATCAGGCCTGGCCTTATGCGGAAGCGGAAGAATACATCAAAGTATTTAAAAGTCTTAATCCCACCATACAGCCACGCTTTACCACCTTCGACATACCCGAAGGCAAGAGTAACCACGACAGCTGGACGCGCGGCACCAGTCCCGAATACAAAGAGGATGGAAAGAATATCTATGAATGGATGCTCACGTATGTGAAGTGAGAGGTCAGCGGTGAGAGGTGAGCCTTACTTCTTTTCGTTTCCGGAGTCGGGTGAGGCTGCCTTTACGGTATTTTCGGTGTCGTCTGATTCGATTTCTTCTTCGGTAGTGCGGAAGTATGGTCCGAATATATCAGCTATATTTTTACATGAATAAACCCGCGTATAGTCGTTGTTACTGAATGCGATAATGCTTACGCTGTCATCGGGTAAACGATAAAATGCGGTGCGGTTTCCGTGCCACCATCCATTGTGATAAACGAATTTCTTTCCGCTTTTCAGGGCAAACATCCTCCAGCCTAGTCCATAGTTATTGATCCCCGGCTTTTCGAAACTATACCCCACAAATGCTGAATCGAGGGTTGATTGTTTGAACCAGGTTCCCGCATATAATGCACGATCCCACTTAAGCATGTCGCGCACGGTACTGTATATATTTTTATCGCCATAAACCTGGTCGAGGTAGTCGAACGCGTATTGCCGGCCGCTGGAGAAATAAGACTGAAGAAAGCGCGAGCTGTCGGCCATAGTGAACACATAGGTGTCGTTCATACCCAGCGGACTGAAAAAAGCGATACGCATGTATTCGGGGAAAGTCTGACCTGTCACTTTCTCTATGATGAGCGCCAGCAATGCATAATTCGTGTTGGAATAGCTGAACCTGCGGTCTGGTGGTCCGATCTGAATCTCATTACGGCGGGCTTTGATAAAATCGAGCACGTCCTGGTTTGTCATTTGCCGGTTGCGGTCCCAGCCAAGCCGCTCCATGTAGTGAACATAATTCGGGATGCCGGAGCGATGGTTCAGTAAAGACTTTATAGTAACACCCGGAAGCGGAACTCCAGGGAAGTATTTTGTGATTTCGTCGTTGATGTTGAGTTTACCTTCTTCCTGCAGTTTCAAAATGGCCATCGCTGTGAAGGTTTTTGAAACCGAAGCAAGATGAAAAGGCGTGGAAGGAGAGATGGAATCGGTTTTTACCCGGGGATTACGAAAGCCCGAATATTTTTCATAGATAACTTCCCCGTTTTTGGCTACCAGTATCGAACCATTAAACCGGCCATTGCCAAATACGCTGTCTACAAATCTTTCAACCTCTGTTTTATAGTGCCTGAGTTGTGTAGTAGGGATAGAACTGCTAACCCGTACAGCATTGATATTGGAAGATTCAGGAGGGGTTTTCGCCTGTCCGCCACATCCACAAATTCCGATTGCCGCAAGTACGACGAATAGGTTTTTCAAAAGGAAAAATTTTACTTTCTTGACGCTCAAAGATATACCTCTTTTGTCTGTTCAAAATTTCTGGGTCATCTTTGCAAATCTTATACCGGAATAAACGCAATACCAACGGCTTAATTATGAACGAAACAAAAAATACGAGCTATCCCAAAGAAAAGATCAATGTATTGTTTCTCGAAAATATCAGCGACACCGCTGTTAAGTTTTTTAAAGAGCAAGGTTACTCGTCGGTGAAGAAGTATACCGGCGCACTTTCTGAGGAAGATCTCATCAAAGAAATCAAAGATGTTCACCTTCTTGGCATCCGTTCCAAAACCCAGATTACTGCTAAAGTGCTCGATGCGGCACAGAAACTCCAGGCAATCGGTTGTTTCTGTATTGGCACCAACCAGGTAGACCTGAAATACGCCAGGAAAAAGGGCGTAGTTGTTTTTAATGCTCCTTATTCAAATACAAGATCGGTGGCCGAACTCGTAATGGCCTCGTCGATCTTCCTGATACGCCGTATCCCCGACAAGAACAAAGCTGCACACGACGGCAAATGGATGAAAGATGCCAAGGGAAGCTACGAGCTGCGGGGTAAAACGCTCGGTATTATTGGTTACGGGAATATCGGAACGCAGGTGAGTATACTTGCTGAAGGCCTTGGCATGAAGGTGATCTTCTACGACGTAATTACAAAACTCCCATTGGGTAATGCCTCCGCCTGTAAGTCGCTCAAAGAACTCGTTGGCCAGGCCGATGTCATTACTCTCCATGTTCCGGAAACACCGGCAACAAAAAACATGATCAACAAGCAGCTGCTCAAAAACTTCAAGCCTGGTTCGATACTCATCAACTATGCAAGGGGAGAGGTAGTAGACCTTGACGCATTACGCAATGCAATAC
>JAFAGE010000227.1 GCA_023423015.1 Bacteroidota bacterium | reverse complement strand
ACATCAGCTCACTATTGAACATATTGATCAACCTCTTGCTGATGGTGAGGCCAAGCCCAGTACCTCCAAACTTTCTCGTAGTATCAATGTCGGCCTGAGTGAAGCTTCGGAATATTTCACGGTGTTTGTTTTCCGGTATTCCAATGCCGGTGTCTTTTACTACAAATTGCACGGTCGCTTTTTCGCTTGTTGAATAAAGCTGTTTGGCTGTAAGACTAATACTTCCTTTTTCGGTAAACTTTATTGCATTCGATAAAAGATTGCTCAAAATCTGCGTCAATCGTGTTTCATCTGTAAACAATTCATTGTCGAGATGTATATCAATTGCGGTATGAAAAGTTAATCCTTTGGCTTCTACCTGTCGCGAAAACTGGCTGATCATCCGGTTCATGAACTGCATCATGTTTACCGGTCTTGTTTCCAGTTCAAGTTTGCCAGCCTCCATCTTATTGAAGTCAAGAATATCGTTCACCAGCACCATCATGTGTTCAGATGAATATTTCAGGATGTCGAGGTTGGGTTTCTGATGCGGCAGATATGTTTCTTCCAGCAACAGATTAGATGCGCCGATGATGCCATTGAGCGGCGTTCTTAATTCATGGCTCATGTTCGATAAAAACCTTGACTTTGCATTTGCTGCTACCTCCGCTTTCTTCTTTGCTTTTAACAGCTCGTGTTCAGCTTTTTTAAGCGCAGCATTTTCCTTCAATATTGCCTCTTCATTGTTTTTGTTGATACGCAGAATAGCATAAGAAAATATCAGCGTCAGCGACATTGAAATGATGAGGTTGCCTGAATACAGTTTTTTATAAAGCCCCTGCTGTATAGTTTGTAACGCGCTGTTGGTATCGGGACTAACATTCAAACAAATAAGTGCCGAAACTACCGTTAACGTATAAATGAAAATCCATGATTTGTAGTGCCGGCCAATACTCACTACAAAGGTTAATACCAGGAAATACGGGAAATAGAAAAAATACGCCCCGGAATTTAATCCCTCTATATAACTGGTGATTATGAGGTAAAGATTGAGGTTGACGACGCATATAATGCGGCCGGCTTCAAGTTTTTTCCGGGAATTGAGATAGTAGGCAAAAAGGAAAAAGTACGCCGAGGTAATATTGATCAACGCACTGATATACAGGCCTAAAACGAAATAATTGATAACGGAAAAGAAATTAATCAGCAGCGCGAGGATCACAAACTGGTTCAGGCGGATTATTTTCTTTACCTGCTCCTTCGAAGTCTCACCCCCAATGCCTGAATACAGGATATCGCGGTAAATTAACCACCCCAGATATACTAATTTCTTTTTCATAGAGTTATTGGATAGGAACCTTGAATTTTAACGGCAAAATCCGAAATCTAGTACCTATGGACCAGACCGGCGTACATAAAAAATTCGTTTTCAACGACCAGATCGACGGAAGCTGGCTATACAGCCTGTATGAAGACGACTATGCGTATATCCTGGAAGTTTTTACAGGCAGCCTCGACAGCCTGAAGGAGGAACTTCACGTATTTACCGGTGCCTTTGAGTCGAACGATCCCGTGCAGCTGAAACAATCCATTCATAAAATAAAACCCTTACTCGGCTTTGCGGGTATGCTCCACCACCAGGAAATGGCCGGGCGGTTCGAAAACGCATGCGCAAATGCCCAGAATACTTCTAACCTCACCCTGCAATACATCGAAATGGTGGAGTTGATTAATGGTGCCCGGAGCATATTGCAGGATGAAGTAAAGCGTTTAAACGCATTTTTTGCATGAGAATACAGTGTGTAATTATAGAAGACCTCAAGGTTGCGTCGGATTATCTACTAAAATGTTGCACGAAGCATGGCGAACTTGAAGTGAAAGGACAGTTTGCCGATGTAGCTTCGGCGCTTGAATTTTTAAATAAAAACACGGTAGACCTGCTCTTCCTGGATGTTGAAATGCCGGGAGCCACGGGATTTGAATTGCTCGACAACATCGCATACAAACCACGCGTAATCCTCACAACATCGAAAGAAAAATATGCATACAATGCTTTTCAATATCACGTTGCAGACTTTCTGAAAAAGCCTTTCACCTATGCACGTTTCTGCGAATCAATTGAACGCCTGAAGGAACTGCAGCCTGCATCAACACCTGCACCCTCAGCAAATAACGGATATGTATATATTAAAACAGAAGGTAAGCTTGTAAAGCTGAGTAACGACGACATACTATACATCGAAAGCATGGGCGACTACGTTCGATTTGTTACCCGCGATAAGAAGTACGTGACCCACAACTCCATGAGCAACCTGGAAGACAAGATCGACAAGGATTGTTTTATGCGGGTACACAGGTCGTTCATCATCAACGTGCAAAAAATCGACGACATCCGCGAAAATGAAGTGCGCATAAACGGCGCAGAAATCCCCGTTAGCAAGAATCTGAAGGCGGAAGTGCTTAGGAAGATCACGATTCTATAATCCGGCAGACGTGAGACGTGAGAGGTGAGAGGTGAAAGGTGAGAAGTGAAAGGTTCCAGGATAAAGGTTTCGATTGATTGCCGTTTGCTGCCTTCTGCCATCTGCCTTCTGCCATCTCCCTATGCCCTATGCCTTATGCCCTATGCCCATCACAGCTTAATCAACGAAGCGGCATAATGTCTCGCTTCGCCGTCGCTTTCGAAATATTCGTCGAGGGTGGGTTTGTCGATGTATGAGATTTTCTCCATCGTTTTTTCAATAACATCAGTCATGTCGAGGAAACCGATACGGTTCCTCAGAAATGCGTACACGGCAATTTCGTTTGCGGCATTTAATATGCATGGCAGGTTTCCGCCTTTGAATAATGCATCTACAGCGAGCGAAAGATTGCGGAATGTTTTTACATCCGGTTCTTCGAATGTGAGTTGGTTTGGCTTGCGGAAATCGTATCTCGGAAAATTATTGGGCAAGCGATGGGGAAAACCGAGTGCATATTGAATCGGGAGTTTCATGTCGGGCAAACCCATTTGCGCCTTCATGCTTCCATCTTCGAATTGAACTATGCTATGAATAATACTTTGCGGATGAACCAGCACCTGCACCTGTTCAGGCTCCAGATTGAACAGCCATTTAGCCTCGATCATTTCGAGGCCTTTGTTCATAAGCGTTGCAGAATCGATGGTGATCTTGGCGCCCATACTCCAGTTGGGATGCTGCAAGGCATGGTCGCGCTTTACATTCACCAGGAAGTTAGGCTTCTTGCCAAGAAAGGGACCACCTGATGCAGTGAGAATTACTTTCTCTATCTTATTTCTTGTTTCTCCAACCAGGCATTGAAATATTGCTGAGTGTTCTGAATCTATCGGAATAACAGGAGCTGTGTTTTCCACCGCTTTCTGCATTACGATGTCACCCGCAACAACAAGCGTTTCTTTATTGGCAAGTCCAACTGATTTACCCGATTCGATGGCAACGAGTGTGGGCTTTAGACCAGCAAAGCCAACGATGCCGGCAATCATCATATCGTATTCGTCTACAGCAGCGGCTTCGGTGAGTGCGTCTTCCCCACCAAGAACCTTGATGCTGGTAACGGAAAGTGCGTCTTTTACTTTCTGGTATTTTTTATCGTCGCCGATTACTACAATCTTCGGCAGGAATCTGAAAGCCTGTTCTATCAGCAGGTCTTCATTATTCTGCGCAGTCAGAATTTCCGCACTGAACAGCGTTGGGTGCGACGAGATCACATCCAGCGCCTGGGTGCCTATTGATCCGGTTGAACCGAATATTGCAATTCGTTTTTTCATCAATACTTCTGGATTATTGTTCAGCAAACTTTTCGAGCTCCTCAGCTACTTTCCTGTCGTTACTTAACCGTGGCACTTTGTTCTGGCCACCCAGTTTTCCGATTGACTTCATGTATTCGATGAAACCATTTCGTCGAACAGGGCGAATATTTAATGGAGTAAGGATGTTGCCTGATATCAGGTCGTCGTAGTAAATATTTTTTTCGCGCAGGTTTCGGTCAACCCTTGCAGCAAATTCTTTCAGGTCGCTGGGTTTGTTTTCAAATTCCACGAACCATTCATGATACGAAGTTCCGCGGCTGGCGATGACGGGTGCCACTGTGAATTCACGAATCTGGATCTGTTCTTCTTCGGCAGCTTTCATCAGGCTGTATTCCACTTCTTCACCGATTACGTGTTCACCAAAGGCCGAGATAAAATGTTTTATTCTTCCTGTAACAACAATTCTGTAAGGATCTGTAGAAATAAAACGCACCGTGTCGCCGATGTTATAACCCCACAATCCTGCATTGTTGTTGATGATTAACGCATAGTTTTCGCCCACTTTCACGTCTTTTAAACTGAGGCGGGTTGGATTTTCGTTGAAGATTTCTGCAGCAGGAATAAATTCGAAGAAGATGCCGCTGTTGGTGTTCAGCAACAAACCTTCTGCTTCCTGCGTATCCTGGAATGCCATGAATCCCTCAGATGCCGGGAAGGTTTCTATAGAAGGAAGGTCAACACCGATACTGTCGAACAGTTTGGCGCGATAAGGTTCAAAGTTCACACCACCATGTACGATCAGCGAGAGATTGGGAAACAGCTCGCGAACGTTTTTGCCGGTGCGAGAGATCAGCCTGTCGAAGTACATCTGCATCCAGGGTGGAATACCGCTGATGAGTGTCATGTCTTGATTCAACGTTTCATCTACAATCTTGTCGAGCTTGGTTTCCCAGTCTTCGATGCAATTGGATTCGTACGAAGGCAGCTGGTTTTTGCGCAGGTAGCTTGGAACGTGGTGATTTACGATGCCGCTAAGCCTCCCGGTGGGTATTCCCCCTATCCTTTCGAGTTCCGGTGAACCTGAGAGGAAGATCATCTTACCTCCCGTGAACCGGGCGTCGCCTGTTTCAGCAATGTAGCAGAGCAGGGCATTTCGGGCCGAATTGATATGGTTCGAAATGGAATCGGAACTGATGGGAATGTATTTAATACCGCTGGTGGTGCCGGAAGTCTTGGCAAAGTAGATCGGCTGCCCTTTCCAGAGCACGTTTTGCCTGCCCTCTTTGATCTTGTCTATATAAGGTTTGAACTGCTCGTAATCCCGGACCGGAACTGCCTGGCGGTATTGCTCATGGTTCTGCACCTCATTTAAGCGGTGTTCTCTGCCGAATTCTGTGTTTTTCCCGGCCTTAACCAGATCTTTTAACAGGGTTTCCTGGTCCTCCACGGCCGTCGCCATCCCCTTTTTGATGCCTTTATATATATAATTGGCAAAGGGTTTTGCCAGAAGGGTTTTGATCTTCATAGTTCTATATCAAGCCTAAGCGGCAAACCTACACCAATTAAGACAAGAAAAAAACGCTTAAAATTGATTAAAATTTGACTGAACACCTTACCTTTGCACTCCTAATTTTTGGAATCATGTTCGCAATAGTAAAGATAGCCGGTCAGCAATTCAGGGTTCAGAAGAACCAGACTTTATACGTTCCCCATGTTGGAGGCAACGCAGGAGACGCACTCGAGTTTGGAGATGTATTGTTATCGGCTGCCGATGGAAAACTTTCCCTCGGTTCTGATGCGAAAGCAACAATCAAAGCTGAAATCGTAGGTCATGTGTTGGGTGATAAGGTAATCGCCTTCAAGATGAAGAGAAGAAAAGGTTTCCGCAAGAAACATGGTCACAGAACCAGGTACACACAAATTCGTATCAACGACATCGTAAGCTAAAAGCAGCATCCCCTGCTTTCAACTTCAAATTTTTAAAACATTCAATCTAGCATCACATGGCACATAAAAAAGGTGAAGGAAGCGTAAAGAACGGACGCGATTCTCAAAGCAAACGCCTTGGAGTAAAAATTTATGGTGGCCAGCCTGCATTGTCAGGAAACATCATCGTACGCCAACGCGGAACAGTTTACCATCCTGGTAAAAATGTAGGAGTTGGTAAAGACTACACGCTGTTCGCACTTAGCGATGGTGTTGTTGAATTCAGAAAGACGCGCGGCGACAAAACTGTTGTTAGCGTGGTGAACATCTGATCATCCCCGTTACATTTATTGGCTGAAACGGTCACCTAGGTGTTTGTTTCATCATTTCCAAATTTTGTGAAAAAATTTTTGGCGGTTTGAAATTAGTTTCTATTTTTACCGTAGAATTTTTCTATTTACTAACCGTTAAATTCACAAAAAATGGCAACAAAGAAAAAAGCTGCTAAGAAAGCCGCTAAAAAAGCCGCTCCTAAAAAGAAAGCTGCTAAGAAAGCTGCAAAGAAGAAATAATTTTCTTTTTCTTAAAAGCAGAAAATATGAAGTCCCGGAGAAATCCGGGACTTTTCGTTTTAAGTTTACTCCATGGATAATTACTATATCGCCGACCAGTTCGCGATGCTCTCAAAACTTATGGATATCCACGGAGAGCAATCGTTCAAAGCCAAATCGTACTCGATAGCAGCCTTCAACATAGAGAAATTGCCGGTTCAGCTCACCGACCTCCCACCCGAAAAGATATCATCCCTCCCGGGTATTGGCGATTCATCAGCTAAGAAAATCCAGGAGATTATACGCACCGGCACGTTTCGCGCACTCGAAGAATATGTTTTGAAAACGCCACGAGGCGTTCTCGAAATGCTTTCTATCAAAGGCCTCGGACCCAAAAAGATCGCCATCATCTGGAAAGAGATGGAAATAGAAACACCCGGCGAGTTGCTGTATGCGTGCAACGAAAACCGCCTTCTCCGCTATAAGGGTTTTGGTCAGAAAACCCAGGAAAGCATTCAGCAGGCCATTACCTTTTACCTCAACCACCAGGGAAGCCATCTTTTTGCCAGCATAGAAAAGTATGCGTACGAACTGGATGCTGCTTTCAAAAAAGCATTTCCCAAAGAGAGTTTTGAAATCACCGGTCAAATACGCCGGCATGCACTCACCGTTGATAAGATTGAATGGATCACTACTGTGCCGGTGAAAAAACTCCAGGAATTCTTTACTAAACTAAAATACACAGAAGAGGAAGCACAGGCAGGAAGTGCGGCTTTCCGTACCCCCGAAGACGTGATGATTGTTTTCTATTCAAGAACCAAAGACGTGTTCTATCAAACTCTGTTTGAAACTTCCAGCTCTGAAGAATTCCTGGAAGAGTGGCATAAAGGAAACGGAAAAGCAGTATCGGAACATAAATCGGAAGACGAAATATTCAGCAAACGCGGACTGAACATCATCCCCGCATTCCTGCGTGAAAAAGCGTATGTGGTTGAAGAGGCAAGAACCAATAAATTCAGCGACCTGATTCAGCCGGAAGATATTAAGGGGATTATACACTCACACAGCACGTGGAGCGACGGCTCCCACAGCATTGAAGACATGGCACGTGCATGCATCAAAAAAGGATACGAGTACCTCGTGATCAGCGATCACAGCAAAACCGCAGCGTATGCAAACGGCCTGCAGGAAGAACGCATCAAACAACAACACCTGCAGATTGATGAGCTAAATAAGAAACTTGCTCCATTCAAAATTTTCAAGAGTATCGAATCGGATATTTTAAGTGATGGATCACTCGATTATTCAGAATCTGTACTGAAGAGTTTTGATCTTGTAATCGCTTCGGTGCATTCAAACATCAAAATGACGGAGGAGAAAGCGATGTCGCGGCTACTGGCGGCAATCAGTAATCCTTATACTACCATACTGGGACACATGACGGCAAGACTGCTGCTTAGCCGTCCCGGTTATCCTGTCAACTACGAGAAGATCATCGACGCCTGTGCCAGATACAAGGTAGCAATTGAGATCAACGCAAATCCCCGCCGCCTCGACATGGATTGGTATTGGGTAGATGTTGCCATACGCAAAGGAGTTATGCTCTCGATTAACCCCGATGCTCACGATGTTGCAGAGTTCGACAACTGCCGCTACGGCGTACTCGCTGCACAAAAAGGCGGATGCAGGAAGGGGAATAATCTGAGCAGCTTTTCACTCAAAGAATTAGAGACGTATTTAAGACGGCAAACTTGAGATGGCAAAGGTGACACCTCTCACCTCTCACCTTTCACCTTTCACCTCTCACCTCTCACCTCTCACATCTCACGTCTCGCATACACAGGAAGCTTCACAAAGAAAGTCGTTCCCTGGCCGTCGACGGTTTCGAACCAGATGTCGCCGCCGGTTTGTTCGGCGATGCTTTTACTCATCGCAAGACCGAGGCCTGTACCCGAACTTTTGGTAGTAAAATTGGGCATGAAGATCTTGTCGCGTGTGTGTACGGGAATACCGCCCCCGTTGTCTTTAACATTAACAATGATGTATTCGCCATTCAGGTGCTCTGTAACCTCGATCGTACGTTTCTGCTGATTATCGGGGGCTTCTATAGCATTCTGCATGAGGTTTGTAAACAACCTGTTTAATTGCGTTTTGTCGGCATACATCATCACCTTCTGAGGAACAGGCTCCCAGGTGAAATTCAGGTTCTCCATGGGGTCGTACAACGATGCCAGTGAGTAAAGCACTTCATGAAGGTCGAAAACTTCGTTGCGCTGGTTACCGATGTTGGCAAACTGCGAAAAGTCGGACGCGATCTTCGACAAATGGTCTATCTGTTCAATCAGCGTGCGGGCAACATTAGCTGTCATTTCTTTCACCTGCGGTGAATTATTGTCGATGGCTTTTTGCAGGTACTGTATACTCAGCTTCATTGGCGTCAGCGGATTTTTGATTTCATGGGCTACCTGTTTAGCCATCTGGCGCCACGCCCCTTCCCTTTCGCTTTTGGCCAAAGCTTCGGCACTTTCATCAAGTTTGTGCACCATCTTGTTGTACTCGTTCACCAGTTCACCAATTTCATCTTTCCTGTTCCATTGAATTTCCTGGTTGATCTTCTGCAGGTTGATGTCGCGCATCTTTTGCCCGATCAGTGTAAACGAGTGAGTGATCCTGTTGGTAATAAACAAAGCGATGGCTCCGGCAACGAGGAATATGAAGGCATTCAGGTTGATGAGGGTTACCAGGAAGTTGCTGATCTCCTGCTTTAATTCACCCTGGGTGCTATATGACGGGATATTCAGGTATGCATAGGCGTTACCCTCTTCATCGCGTACGGGTGAATAAACGCTGATATAATCTACTTTGCCCATCTGCTCTTCTGCCACGAACTGAACTGCTTTCAGAATGTTCATATTGTAAAAAGCAATCGGATTCATCTTCTCGCTCAAAACACCTTTGTTGTAGATCAGCGGGTTTGATGACACACGGAGAGTTCCCGAGGTATCATACAGGTTTACATCAGTGCCGTGTATTTCCGAAATCTCCTGCATCAGCCGCTGCACTTCCACACTTGCACCAGTTTCGAATAGCAGAATTCCGTGGTTGAAACTGCTGCGATCTGCAAATTTGTTTTGCACCTCGTTTACCATGATCTGGCTGGCACGACTGAGTTTATCCTGGTTGTTGCGGTCATATCTCTTAATGAAGAACAATATGGTAGCAACACCAATGATGAGGAAAGACAACAAACTCACCATGATGATTGTGCTGTGAATCTGCGAACGTATACTGAATTGAAAATACTCCGACAAGGCTTTCATCCTGAATCGCGAGCGGACAAGGAATGCGGTTGCACGGTAAATAGACAAAAGCAGGATGAACGTGCTGAAGAGGTAAGAAAACAACGTAATGCCCTCAATGAACGAATTGTCTTTCTTGGCAATGACCACTACTTTGTCGGCCGAGTGACGGAACCACATCTCTTCAAAGTCTTTGTTCCTTTTTAGTTCATGCTCGAATTTCGGAAGTTGTTCTTCCGTTAACCGGGTGGGGAAAGGGTAATCGTTGTAATAATTCACCAGGTCCATCTTGTTGTACACACCATAGTAATAACCCGGAGCATACTCAGGAACCAGTTCTTTGGTTTGCCGGAATAGTTCCGGAACCAATGCGTCCCCTTTGTACTTTTTCGGTTCGCTGAGAACGAAGAAGTATCCCATGTTCACTCCGAAGGAATCAACAACTGCTTTGCGGTAGATGTAAGAGAATTTATCAAATGATTTTTCAAAATACCTGAGATCGACGATGCTGGTTTCCTTGCCCTGGATGCTGAATATGGTATTCAGGGTGTCAAATGAAATTGGCATGCTGTTGGAAAGCGGTTCTTCAGAAGCATCGAAGGTAAAGATCTGCGTATCGTATTTATCCAGGTAAGCGCTGAAACTGGTTTTGATAATACTATCCTTCAGTTCTGTATTTGTCAGCGGGTCGCGGAAACGCTGAAAATTGCGTTGAAGATAGTCGTTGTCGAAATAGGTAAGGGCTATACTCAGCAACCGCTCGCTGGATGGATCGGCACGAAGCGCCAGTTTCTCGGCAAACGACTTTCGTTGTTCAAGTTCTATTTTCTTATTCTCAAAAATGATAACTCCTGTGATGGAGAATGAAAACACAAAAAGCCAATACAACACTTCAGAAATATTCAGCCTTGTATTTATACCGGAAAAGATTTTCTGCTGCATCATCAGGATGTAGATAACAAGCCAGATGAGTACATACAGGTTTAGTTCAAGTACGGCGGCATTGCGGGTAAATGTGAGAATGGCCAGGCCGACAAACGAAGTAACCAGGATGATGAAATAGGTAGATCCTTCACTGAGTCGCTTTAAAATGTTCAGCGTGAGCTGCGAGAAAAAGAAATATCCGAGCGACAACGTGCCGAGAATCAGGAAACCAATGAAGCTGTACTTGGTGAGGCTGAAGAAATTGGTAACATTGAATGAAATCTGCGCATCGGCTACGAGACTTTGGATAATGTCGGCAAACACGAATGTCACCGACACAAGCACCATCAGCAGAACGATGATACAAAGTATTCCCAGCCAGTGTGGCCGCAGAGGCTGAATTTTTTCAGTTGGCAACCTGCGACTAACAAACAGCATGAGCCAGCAGAACAGGATGCTGTTGATCATCAGGTCGCCCAAGGAACTGAATACAAAACTGGAACTATAAATGGCGGGATCGAATAATTCGAATTCTCTCAGGTCGAGGAGGTCGGGATAGTAGTAAGTGATCAGCCGCATTACGATGATCATGGCCGCCAGGAAGAGGATGCCATAAATCAATCCATACCTTTTGTTGATGTGTTGCGCAGTCTGGTGTACGTAGACGATGAGCAGGAAAACACCGAAAAGAAGGAAGATTCTTGCAGTCCAGCTATTCTCCACTTTGCCGTCGTCGAGTTTCGCCAGGTAGAACAGGGTGTTCCCGAATGAGCTCTTTATGGGATATTCTGTAGGGGTAAGTGAAACATCAACTCTTTGTCCTGCTTCGGGAAAAAAGGCAAATTCTTTCTGCAGGTTTTCGATCTCAACAAAATACCTCCATACGATAGGTATGAGACCTGTCTA
>JAFAGE010000160.1 GCA_023423015.1 Bacteroidota bacterium | reverse complement strand
ATCTGTTCGTCATTGGATGACTTCGACATTATAGGTCCATTGTGTTTGTCAACAAAAAAACACCGGGGCGTTTTTTTCTGTAACGCATCCGAGCAGACAAAGCAGTGCAAGTGCGTCGGCGTCGTCTACCAATTTGGCACGGAGCATACACAGGGCATTGTAACGGTGATTACTTACCGTTTTCGACCTGATACCCAACCGCAATGCAATTTCGCGAATGGGCATTCCTTCGATATAGTGCAGTTCGAATACGGTGCGCATCTGTAGCGGAAGCTGATTCACCACAGAATAAACAGATGCAAGTGTTTCAGCCTTTACGATTGCCGAGAAGATGTTGTTCTCTGTTGTCTGACCCTGCTGATGCGCGGTGGTATGGTGTTCTTCGGAGCGTTTTTTACTTTTCAGTTCGTTGAGAGCGCGGTTCCTGGTACTCAGGTAAAGCCAGGCCTTGAGACTATTAAATTCTTTGAAGATTTCCTTGCCGTTCCAAAATCGAATGAACACCTCCTGCACGATGTCTTTCGCCGTTTCGCTGTCTTTGACAATGCCGTTCGCGAAGCTACATAAAACAGGGAAATAAGTATTCACCAGTATTTCAAAAGCTTCTTTTTCCCGGGCGAGGCAGCCTTTCACCAATGCCGGGTCGGCGTATGTGAAACGAGAGTCCATGGGTATAGCAAATCTAATAAAAAGCGAGGAGGCAGAGGGCAAAAGGCAAAGTGTAAATTAAGGTGCGGTGTTCATCGTCTCACATGTCCTAACATCCATTCATAGATGTTCTTCCCGTCGATGCGGGTTTTGGGATTGAAGGCGCGTCCCCAGGTGGCATTATGCGAGAGATTATCGTACCATACGGTGAGTTTTGTTTTTGATGCATTCGATGTGTTGCGCGAATCAATCCACTCGAAAAAGTTTTTTCCCCACTGCACCGGCACCAATGCGTCGCTATTCGAATACAATCCCCAGATCGCGAGGTCTTTTGAAGCGATAGCAGACGCCATTGATTTTGTCGGTTTTGTCCCGCCGCAAACAGGTACAATAGCAGCCGCCTTTTGCCCGTATTCGGCTGACCAATCCCACGTGGAACCACCCCCCATACTTAAACCGGTTACATAGGCCCGCGATTTATCAATACGCCAGCGACGTTTTGCAAAATCAATCACGGATTGAATTTCGCCTGGTGTTGGGCGCTCTTTAAACTGGGGCGCAATCACAATGAAAGAATGATTTTCGCCATTCACTTTGAAGCTGGCCGGAAAGGATTTATTTCGAAGGTGTCGTGGCAATCCGCAACAATTCATTCGCGACAATGAAGTACCAAGCTCTCCTATTCCGTGTATAAATACAATCAGGGGATACTCTTTTGACGTGTTCTTCTTGTAATGCACGGGAACACCCTCCCAGAAACCTGCAACATTCGAATTGATTTGCTGGTCTACCGGCGACCAGGTTGGAGGCTCTGTTTCAATTATTTCCTTTTTGTCGCTCTCCGCAGTATCCTTCTTTGTTGTTTCTGTTGTATCGGTTTTTGCTACTTTCTTTGTAGTGTCTGTATCTACTGTAGCCGTTAACATTCTTTTATCAGTTGTTGGAGGAACAACGATGTCTTTTCTGCACGCGAGCAGCAATACAGATAAGGTAATCAGCCATAAAGAAACCCTTCCAGCTTGTAGAATCATTTCGTAATCAGCACGTTTGAGGTAATTAAATAAAGGGAAGGATTATCGAAGCAGGCAGTTGATGCGCCTCGCACCAATACCGTGCCGGAATAGTATGATGAAAGACTTGCCCCGCTACGCGAAACTTAATTTGGATATTATTTAGCAGCTGTGCTGCGATGAGTGGCAATCGCTTCTTTGTACTGGCTGATTACAATCGCAGCCAGTTGTTTTCCTTCCGCCTGTCCGGTCTCGATGGCATCACGGAAATGAATGCCACCATACAGGCGTGAAATAGCAGCTTCTTCAGCTGCCTGGTTGAACGATCGGAATTTTCGCGCGGGTATGGAAAACTCAGTTTCCGTTTCGTCGGTGTAAGAAAAATTGTCGCCGAAGATTGAAGTAAGAACGGCAGCACTTGCGGTGGATAGAACACTATGTCCTGATGTATATTCAGGGAATGGGGGTGTTTGCAACAAAGGTTTCCATGTGGGATCAAACATGCGCCTGATGGCAGTTTCAGGCCGCACACGATTATACCTGTATTTGGTATACCAGCAGCAAATAAATGCGTCGGCCATTGTTGCGGCTAGTATTGAATGTACAAAAGCCGTTTTGTATATGTCGTAACGTGCTTTTTTACAAGCTATCCCTGCTATACCCATCCAGTGACCACCGGGAGATATCTTCTTTATTCCAAATTCCAGGTGGCCCACTTGCTGTAGTGCAAAAGGATTGCAATCCCAGAACATAGCGATGGCAGCCTGCTCCTTATTCAGGTTCTTACCAATATTGTACACCTCAAGCGTCTGTTTGTAGAAACCCGAACTGGAAGTAGTGTCGTATTCGTCGGGAGGTAATACTTTAATCTGGGTAACGGAATCTATCACAAACGGACGCAGCGTTCCCCAATACGGTTCAATTGCGGGCATGTACCCCGGTGGAGTTGGTTGCCAGAATGCATCGCCACGCGAAGGAGTAAATCTCCTGAGCCCACTCAGCTTAGAAAATCCATCCGTATAAGAATAATTGATTGCAGCATTTACCACAGCCGTTACAATTTCTGCAGTCGCCTCAATCTGTTTGTCGCTGATCTGCCGTTTTTTTGCAACGCTAATTAAGGAGTCGAGCCTGGGTTTCAGCATGTAACCAGAGGGAAGAAAACGCGTTCCTGCCTGGTAAACACTCATCACAATAGCAAGTGCTCCATCGCTATCTTTAATGAGGCTTTGTGGAATTTCAGGTATTGCGAAATTCCTTGATTTGCCTCCTACCCTCGCCTGGCGTTCAGGCATAAACTGGCAGGCAGCTTCGTTTGCAGCGAGACTAATGTATGCGTAATACCGCGAGGCTGCAACGGGACTTGTTACATCGTTAACCATTACATCGGTGGCATGCTTCATCGCCCGAACATAATCGGCCGTTCCGAACGACGTTTTTTGTGCGCTTACTTCTCGTGCTGTAATCAAGACAGCAATTGTAATCAATAAACTTCTCATAGCTTGTTTCAGTAGGTGTACACCGACAATGGTTGTTGATTCACCGAAAAGATAACCTGTTCTTTATTGTTGTTTTTGATAGTTAGCATATCACGAACACATCCTTTCACCGATAATCCGGATTTCAGTTGCGGCACATACTCAAAACCTCCTTTGCCATTCCCTTTCAGCAATGTGCCATATCCGGCGTCGATCCTGCCGATTTTAATCCGCGAATGGTCATTGTTTCCGGCAAGCAGAATATCAGTATTGCCATCTTTATCAAAATCACCAGTCATAATGCTGTGAACGGGGAAGAAATTGCTTTCTGCCGGCAGATTTTTCGGTGTTAATTTTCCGTCTATATTTTCGAAAAAAGTTGTCTGGAAATGGTTTACCTCCAGAGTCCGCGCTGTTTTTAATTTCTCTTCGCTGAGGATGTCGTTGATTGTTACATTAGAATATGATTCGTACGTGGGATATTTCTGGCGGAGACTCACTATCTGGTCAGTTATTTCATCACGGCTGGCCATCGGATACATTTTACCCTGAATGTAATAGCAGATCAAGGGATCTATTGAACCATTGTTATCAAAATCGTCATAGAATAAAACTGCTGGTTCGGTCTGCGAAACTTTTATCGGGCTGTTTGTACCCAGGTTTCCTGCAATGAGATCGAGATCGCCATCATTGTCCATGTCGGCAACATGTAACCTGTTCCACCATCCCTTCAGATTTCCCACGATGAGAGTGCTGGTAATTTCGGTTAGTTTACCTCCTGCAAATGAGAACGCACGGATCGCGTTCCACTCACCACAAACAATGAGTTCCTGTTTTCCGTCTTTATTGATATCTGCGATGACGGCATCGGTGATCATGCCGAGATCAGATAGCAGATCGTCATTGTGTTTCTTAAATTCTGAACGTCCGTCGTTCAGCAGCAGCAGGCTTTCGGGTGATATAGGATACTGTCCGGGAATAACACGGCTTCCTACAAAAAGGTCTTCATCACCATCACCATCAAGATCTCCTGAAGCAACGCATCCGCCGCTTAACGTTTCCTTCGGGATCAGTTCACTGAAGTTTCTGAACTTTCCATTTGAATTCAGGTAAAGACGATCCTGCAATTCAGGTGCGTTGTCGTTAACATTGTATCCTCCACTTACCACGTAAAGGTCGGGATCCCCGTCTTTATCGGCGTCGAAGAAAATTGCGGCAGCGTCTTCAGCTGCTGCATCGCTGGTGAAAGCAGCCTGCGGATCTTCAGCAAATTCTCCATTGCTTTTTTGAATAAATAATTTTCCTGGCTGGCCCTTCGGGCCGCAGATAAAAAGATCTTCCAATCCATCTTTGTTTACGTCGGCCTTGGCCATCCTCGGTCCGTTGTACGAGATCATGTTCGGCATCAGCGGCTGCACCTTGTAATCATTCGTTTCTTCTTCTACATGTGTATAATTGATTTGGGACGGCGAAGGTGTGAAAACCGGCTTTACTGCAAACCGGGGTGACAGCTCACCCTGGGGAGAATACTCAATCTTATTCAATTTGTTTATCGCTGCAGAAGTCACCAATTGCTTTTTGCCATCCGGCCAGAAAACAATTACTGAATCGATCTGCGCTGAGGGCAGACCGCTGTGTAATGGCACATGCATGGCGCTCTGGAAGCCATGTACCGGTGTATTTTCAAGACGAATAATCTTGTTGGATGTGTAAATATTCACCCAGGCACCCACGCCAAATTTATTCAAACCTGTTCCTTTCAGTTCAAATGCAATCCAATTGTTTTTAGAACCATTTTCTACCAGCATGTTGCGATATATTCCTGCCGGTCCATTGAGGTGATTAACCACGAGATCCAGATCTCCGTCGTTATCGAGATCCGCATATGCGGCACCGTTAGAAAGGTTTTCAATGTTAAATCCAGCGGCAGAAGATACGTCATCAAACGTGAGATCACCTTTGTTTACAAACAGGTAATCCTTCAGAGGAGTGACAGGAATCGTTTGCAACATGCGAAACATGTTGTCGCTCGGTTCGCCGCGCAGATATCTTAAACGTTCATTGGCGTAGAACTTTACAAAATCCCGGTTGGTCATATCGCGGCCATAGCCGTTGGAAACAAAGAGGTCTTTATTGCCATCATTATTTGCGTCGAAAAAGAGGGATGCCCAGCTCCAATCGGTACAATATGCACCTGAGAACTGGCCTATTTCGCTAAAGGTACCATCGCCGTTATTCAACTGTAGCATGTTGCGCATCAGCTGGTGATGAAAACCGTTCTGAACTGTATTGTTATACAACTCGTAGTTGTCGGGCATGTATAACAATTTCTGGCGGCGGTTGTCAGCAGGAAGCATATCAAGCGTAAATACATCCGGCAGCGCGTCGTTATTGATGTCTGCAACATCACAGCCCATTGAGAAATTGGAAAGATGGCCCATCTGGTCTTTCAGTTTTTCGCTGAACGTTCCATCATGGTTGTTGATGTATAAATAATCTTCCTCCACGTAGTCGTTTGTGACATAGATATCCGGCCAGCCATCATTGTTCAGGTCAGCAACAGATACTCCCAATCCATATCCGAGAGGATTTGAGATAATACCGGCAGCGGTGGTTACATCACTGAATTTTCCATTGTCGTTACGATATAGACGGTCGCCCGCATCGGCATCTACCATTTTTTTCATGATAGAGGCATCGAAGTTGCGAAGGTTTTTATTGTTATGATTTAAAACGAAGAGATCAAGGTCGTTGTCGCGGTCGTAATCAAGGAACACAGCCTGGGTAGTATAGCCCGCGTCGTTGACACCCATTTGTTTTCCTTTTTCCGAAAAAGTGAGATTACCATTATTGATAAAAAGTTCGTTTGTGCGTTCCTTAGTTTCCAGCGGACCAGAATAACAAACATAAATATCGGGAAAGCCATCGCCATTCACGTCGGCGATGCTAACGCCGGTGTGCCATCCTTTTTTACCCTGGACCCCGGCTTTTGCCGTAATGTCTTCAAACTGCATATTTCCCTTATTGAGGTAGAGGCGGGAATATTGCATGTTCGCGGTAAAGTAAATATCTACCAGCCCGTCGTTATTGAAATCGGCGAGGCCTACACCGCCGCCATTATAATAGTATTCGTAGGTAATAATATTTAAGGCCGGCGTTTCCTTCAACATATTGGCGAAGGTTACACGCGTTTCTGACGAGGGCAGTGATTTAAAAACGGGTATAAGAGGTTGTTGCGCAAAATTTCTGAACACGAGAAAAATGGCAACCGCCAGAAAAGCAATCGTTTTCTTCGAATCCTTCATAAGCTAGCAGTACTGATGGTATCGGGTTTAATTTAATAACATTTTTCCGTAATATTCTATTAATATTTGCGCTAAAGAAACCCGAAACAATACTCGTGAGAATCACTCGTTTCCCGCAGCTGTCAGTTATAGCAATTATTGCCTTTTTTACCGCTTGTTCTCCTGCTAAAAAGAAAAGTGAATTGAAATGGACCCGCGACATTCCACTCATTGGCTCTCAATCATCTCCGCGGGCAGCCGATCTTAACAACGACGGCGTACTGGACATCGTGATGGGAGCCGGAAAAAACGAATACCAGGTGAGCGACTTTGGCATTTTAGCTTTTGATGGAAAAACCGGTAGCCTTTTGTGGAAACAAAAATCGGTCGACCAGGTTTATGGCACGCCTGCCCTCCTGGATGTTAATGGCGACAATGTAAACGATGTCTTCATCGGTGGACGGTCGCCTCAACTCAAGGCCCTTGATGGAAAAACGGGTGCTGTGCTCTGGGAATTTGATCCCGATCAATACCGGAATGATTCCATAATGAAGCTGGCAGTGTACAACTTCAACAACTGCCTGCCGGTTGCAGACCAGAACGGCGATGGCATCTACGACCTGCTCACCATTAATGGTGGTAACTCTTATGCGGCGCCGTTTTCAACGGAAGGGAGGTTTCCGGCGGTATTGATGCTGCTCGACTCCAAAACGGGAACTGTGATTGCTGCCGACACCATGCCAGATGGTAAGGAATCGTATATGTCGCCTTTGGTGTTTACCCGGCCCGATAGTAAGGAACAATTCATTGTATTCGGTACCGGTGGCGAAACAATCGACGGCAACCTTTATATAACCACCATCAGCCAATTACGTGAAAGAAAACTTTCTGAAGCCAGGAAGATTGCTGAAGAGAAACGACACGGCTTCATTGCCCCTCCAT
>JAFAGE010000156.1 GCA_023423015.1 Bacteroidota bacterium | reverse complement strand
GTATTAACGCCGGCTGTAAACTCACCGTTGAAAATTCTTGTGATCGACATACTTATGCCCGATACGAGACCCGACTGGTTAATCAGGTTATCGAATGTCGCTTCTACTGATGGCGATGTAAACGTATTGTTCCATGGGTAATCTGCATCCGGGAGCGTGTAGTTGAAGTTCAGATACACGATCGAAGCTGGCGTTACCACCCTGTAGCGGTTGCTGTAATCTGAAAGATCACCCGCTGCAGACCTTGCACGAACCCTGTACCAGAACATGGTATTGCTGCTCAACCCTGCGTCGCGGTAGTTAGTTGTATTACCCGGAAGCTGAATCTCCGTTACATCCTGCGTGAAAAGAGAATCTTTAGCTCTCTCCAGGATATACCCGTTAACTGCGGCTTCATCTTGGGTGCGATCGTTCCAGCTCACGTCCACCTTGTCCACACCGGCTGGTTCAGCATACAGGTGGAACGGATTCAGAACCTGGATCGATGGATCATATTCTTCAACAATAATAGCGTTCAGTATTGAAGTAGCATTGCCCGACAACCTCAGCGTGGAGAACGTGATCTGTCCATCTACGGGCGAGAGGCCATTCAGGTTCGCCGATTGGTGCATGTTGTAGCGGGCATTCAGCGTGTCTTTTACAAGGCCTGAACTATACTCAACAGTTGCGATTGTTCCTTCGTTGTGGCTTGCAACAATTACAATGTTGTACTTCTTATTATTATCAAGTCCGCTTACCCGGATTGTTTTCGGTCCTGTCATATCCATAATTCCGCTTTGTAATACAGAATCTGGGGCTATACCATTGTTTTTACCGGTCATGTGACCAAGATCAGATACCGATGCCCACGAGTTCACCATCGTAATCGCAAACGGAGTAACCGTATTTTTTTCGTCGCGAAGGTTCGCAAGTGTGCTGTTTGCTGTTCTCACCCCTAGGAAGTTGTTCCATGGTGCGGGTGCGGTCTTACCAATACTTCCGTAGTTAATGTACACCGAACGCGTGTTCTTATCGCTTACACCAATGTTGATCACTTTGATTTCAGTGGCTCCCTTTTGATCCACTGCTTTCAGTGTTGCTGTGTACCAGCCAATATGGTCCGTATTCGGCTTCAATACAAGTCGGTACTGCGCATTTCCGAGATTTTGCAGGCTCACAAACGATGGGTGCGCCTCGATGCTGACACTCACAACATCACCAGCATCATCTGTTACCGGGAAATCAACGTTAGTGGTAGTTTCTGCTTTCACATAGACTTCGGGCGACAAAACGATTACAGGCTTGTTGTTTCCGGTGATCACCTGGATGGTATCACTCGATGCACCATTTCCTCTTCCATTAAAACCTACTACATAGTAGTAATATGTGGATTCCGGTGCAACACCTTCATCGCTGTAAGATGTGCTATCCCTGTTCGAAGCTCCTTCGTTCAGCAGCACATACCCATCCGTGCGCGATACCGACCTGTAAACCTTATACCCAAATTCATTGAATGCCCTGTCTTCCCATGTCAACGACACCCCTGAATTCTGAATATGATTGCCGGTCAATTTGAGTGGCTTTGCTGGTGTAGATCCGTCGTCGTAGCTGGATTTAATCACCATCGCATTCAGGAGACCACCACGATTATTATGCGGGTCACCAAGCATGGTGATGACCACGTTACCACTTGCATCGGGCACGACACCAGATATAGTATCCGTCATCTGTGAATTCAGATAATAATTGATTGCCGCGGTATCGTTGCCTATAATATATCTTACCTGTGATGTGCTAATCCCATTCAATCTATAACCGCCATAGAACACGAAACTGTATTGTTTGGTTCTATCAAGACCACTTACCTGCAATTGCACTGTATCGTACCTGTTTGTACCCATACTGAATCCCCAGGTCATAATGTCTCTCATCACCAGGTCGGGGTACACTCCGGAGTTGTTACCGGTTTGAGGTCCCTGAACTGAAGCATTTATTGTTCCGCTAAGCAGGTTTACACCTATTGTGCTCACATTGCCTTTTACATTAAGCACCGTACCGTGAGAGAATGTTGGAGGAGCAAGGTTAATACTGTTCCATTCAGCAACCGGGGTACTTGTACTTCTGAAGTTGAACTGAACCGTTTCTTCAGGATCCCTGTCGTTCACTGTTATTACAAACGTTTTGCTTGTCCACGCTCCAAGACCATCATTCACAAACACAGTCACTTCATATTTACCCGAAGATGAATATCCGGGCTTCAGGTTAATGTGGCCGCTACCATCATTGTTGTTGGTGAATTCTCCGAATGCAGGCAAACCCTCGGATGACCAAACCATTTTCGAAACACCATTGTTGTCTGTTGCACTGAAAGAAAGACTGGCCTCACCTCCCTCGTTGATTGTTACATCGCTGATGCTGGTCATTACCGGAACATCATTGGTGTTAACAGTTATTGTAAAATAAGAACTATCACTTCCGTTATTACCATCAGTAACAATCACCGTCATTGGGAACGCTCCTCTCCTGGTAACCGGGGGACTAAATACGATATTGATATTACCATTGCTTCCCTGTTGAACGGTTGCAAAAGTTGGCAGACTTATATAAGAGAAAGTCAGAACATCGCCGTCTGCATCTGTAGCTGAAACCGGCAAACTGAATGTAGTACCATATTTCATGGTGAAGTTCAGAACCTTCTTCAGAAGCGGTTTGGTGTTCAACGTTTTTGCACTGATTTCCGGTGTGTAGGCCGATGGCGACACTTCACCTGTTGCACGCACACGATAATAGTAGGTTACGTTGGCAAACAGTGAGCTATCAGTGTATGTAACCTCGCCTCCGCTCGACGCAGCAACGCGGGCAATCATTCGATTATTTGTCTTGTCGCCAGATGATCTCCAAATTTCAAAACCTGTTTCATTCGAAGAATTATCGTTCCACTTGAGATGAACCGTATTTGTAGACATAGCTGTCGCGGTGAATCCATTCGGTGCCTGAGGTGCAGCAGGTGCTGCAAGTGTTCTCGCCATCGACGAATTGTATGTATCCGCACTTAGCTGGCTCACTTCTGCAGCAGTTAGTGCACCGCGAATGATCATCAGGTTATCCATTAATCCCTGGTAGCTGGAGTAATTGTTATCGCTAAATACACTTTGCGAACTGCCAGATCCTGAAACGTTTCCAAGGCGTGATGCACTGTTTGAATTAGAAACAGACGCAAACGACAGCGAATTGTTCTGAGCCACCTGTACACCATTGAGGAATAACGTGAGCGAATTTGCATTGTAAACAACAGCCACGTGATTCCACTGGTTCGATTGCCAGTTAGAATTAGAAGTGAAGTTGCTCAGGTTGGCAGTAGACCTCGATCCACCTCCTGCAATACCGGCACTGAGTGTTCCATTATTGAAACGGAGACCCATACCATTATCATTGTTACCAAAATCGAACAACATTCTCTTTCCACTTGTACTACTTGGTTTGATCCACAAACTCACAGTACGTTGATTATACCCGCCCAGTGATGGTATCGAACTATTCCCTCCATCGAACGAAACAGAAGCTCCCGAAGAGAACGAAATGGAATGAGATCCCTCTGCCTTATCGTTTGAGCTAAAAGACGTGCCTGATCCCTGGGTAGAACCACCACCATTTGCTTCGTTGTGGTTATTGTTAAATCGCCAGTTACCTTCAACATAAGATGCTACATACGGCGATTCACCACTTGAACCGATTGCCCTGATCTTGTAATAGTAAGTAGTGTTTGGCGACAATGCAGAATCATTGAAGCTTATACTATTGGCAGGCGCAGTGAATATCGGGGTGAATGTGCCATTCATTGAAGTTGAACGGACTATTTCAAAACCTGTTTCATTGCTGCTGTTGTCAATCCACTCAAGTTTAATTTTGTTGTGGGAAAGCGCCGTTGCCGAAAATGAAGATGGTGCATTTACAGGAGTGCTCGCATTTTCGTCGAGTGATAGGAACTCTTTTGGCAAACGCTCCCTGCTTAAACCAGCATTGTTCGACCAAAACAGGTGCATTTCATTGTCGCCACCTACTTCCGCATATGATATCGCAATAGTGTGATATCCCTGGGTCAGATAAATTGATCCCGTTCTCGATTGTACACCATGTGCTCCATCGTTGTTAACTAGGGCAGTTGCTCCAAACGAATACGGAACATCAATATAAAGCTTACTACCATCGTCGGAATTTGTTTCGAATGTATAGGTAGCGGTTACGGGAATGTATATCCGTCCTTCCCAGAGGAATGCGAAATTATCGTCCTGTAATCTTACACCAGCTCCTGAATTGACAGTATCCATTACACCTGTTTTTTCAGGAGTAAGGTTTGCGAAATTTGGAAGGTTGCTATAGCTACCGTGATAATATTTGTAATTAAGACCCTGGCGATGTGTAAATGCTAATACCTGGTTACTGGCCGGAGAAACATTTCCTGCTTTATCAACAGCCTTTACAACGAACGCATACGATTTAAGGCTATCCAGGTTTCCGACAATAAACGACAGGTTTGAAGTGCTGTACATCTTTACGCCATTTGCATAGATGTCGTAACGGCCGATGCCGGTGTTATCATTTGCTGCTTTCCATCGGAGGCTCACGGTTGTCGCAGTGCTGCCGCGATATTCAAGGTCGTAAGGTGCAGAAGGAACAACATTGTCGATGTCAGTAGTACCACTATTTTCTTCACTTACGGGTGCAGCACCGGTTTCGGCAACAGCACGAACGATGTAGTAGTACTTTGTGTTTGGAATCAATGAGGCATCGGTGAATGTTGTAACGTTTGCATTTGTAATATGAATAAGTGTATACGGACCGCCTGCTTTCGTTGCACGATAAATTTCGAAACCGGTTTCATTAGTTCCGGCATTCGGATTTTCACTCCAATCTAAGCGGAGAGAAGTTTGCGACACTGTGCTTACGCTTAAATTTTTTGCCGCATCCGGTTTAGGACTACCGTTCGCATTTACTACTCTGAACTCCGGCGAGTATAATGTTCCGCAACCAAACTGCTCGGTATAACGCGCTTTGTACACTCCAACGGCTGCTTCAAAAATCTGTGTATTAGCTACCTGAACATTATCAGACACACGTATCCACTGGTAATTCTGATATCCTTCGGGCATTTGTAACGTCACAGTATTTTTTCCATCAGGTGCCGGCAACACTTTACTCCTGATACCCGCAACCTGGATGGGCGGTGTTTGTGTAACCGCCTTAGGTTTTATCACTGCGGGACGCGGCGACCAGGCCGACCAATCAGAACCTGCTGTTCTCTTGAATCGCACACGGTAAGTACCATATTCACGAACTCCAACTTCGTTGCCGGTGAAAGAGGCTACGATATCTGAACGTAGAATTGAATTTGACCCGTTGGTGCGTGTAGCAATCAGTTGTCCATCACGCTCCCATTCATACGCATAAAATCCGGCTGTAATTCCAAGCCGGGCGTTTACTCCTGAATCAGGACAAAATTCGAACCGGTTGAAGAAAATAAGGGGATTGGCTTTGTGTGCATTGTTCATGAAGGCAACAAAATCCGGTTCTTCCCAATGGCGATACCATGATGAGTGACCCAGGTCGGCATAAAGCGAACGCCTGATGTAACCACCAATTTCTGTAACCTTCAATTCTGAATAAGCAGCCATTGCTGGTGAAGGATTTGTATCCTTGCCACCTGTTGCCAGCCAGATAGGTATATGCACGAATGCACCGTAATTACCGGTGAGCCCTGCAGCAGATGTGGGAGCAGCAGCAGCTATACGCGTAGGATAACCTTCTGCCATACGCCAGGTTGCGACACCTCCGCCTGAAAGGCCATCAACAAAAACGCGGTCAATGTCGAGCCTTGCATATTTTACCAGCGAATCTATAATTGTGATTACTGTGTTGAATTTAGCACTTGGCAGTCCGCCCCATTCACCCCAGCAACTTCCATCTGGCGCATTGATCTGCGGGTATAAAAGAAACCCATCGAACTGGTTATTATCAACACGGTCCATAAATAACTTACCACCGTGTACAAGTTGTTTTTCGTTGTTATAGATTCCACCATTTGAACTACACCCAACTTCACCTGCACCATGCATAAACAACATCACAGGGTAACGCTTGCTACTGCTATCCCCATTTGTAAAGCTGCGGGGATATTTTAAACGAAAAGCCAGCTTCGTACCGAAGTAGTTGATGTAATAAGCCTTGTACGAACTGTTATTAAATGATCCCGATCCTGAGCTTACTCCGTTGGTTGAAGCGGCTACCCATTTCTGCAAACCCGTAATGTTTGTGTCGGGCTTTTGCGCAGAACCATAAGGCGCACTTGAACTGTAACGAACCAGGGGATCAGCGGCGTTGAAGACGTTCTGAGAATAGGATGCCGCATAACAAATAGTACAGATCACTGCCAGAAGCAGATATCGTTTCATAATGGTCGGAATTACTTAATTATTGCGTTGCTCTTGCAGGTATCTCAGGAGGAGTGTAAATAACAGATACCTATATCTCCTGGGTGGGAAAATGGGGTACCGAATCATCTACAAAAAATGGAGTTAAAACGAGGATTTTCGTTGGAGGCTTGGAGAAAAACTGTGAATCGACATCAAAATTAATCACAAAAACGAAAAAGTGAAATTATTTGGCGATTATCTTTCTTTGCCTTATTTACGTAGTGCATGCTGCAGGTATTACAAACAATTTTCTGGGTAAGCCTCTTTATTTTATTATATACGTATGTCGGTTACCCGCTACTGTTACTAATATTAGCGGGAATTAAAACCCTTTTCAGAAAAGCTACCACTGACAAGTCAGATGATCTGCCTCCTGTGACGTTGGTAATCACCGCTTTCAACGAAGAAGACATCATTGAAGAAAAGATTCGCAACCTTCAGCAGCTCGATTACCCCGAGGATATTTTACAAATATTATTCGTGACCGATGGATCTACCGATAACACGCCCCAAATAGTTAAACAGTATCCGCGCTTTAAACTGCTTCATCAGCCTGAACGTAAGGGAAAACTGGCAGCGATGGACCGGGCAGTTGAGTTCGCGGGCACGGCAATAATCATTTTCAACGATGCAAATGGATACCTGAACGCCGAAAGCATACGCAGGATTGTAAGGCATTATTCTGATCCCAAAGTGGGAGCCGTTTCGGGCGAGAAAAAAGTGCTTCAGTCCGGCAATGCTGCCGGGCAGGGTGAAGGTTTGTATTGGAAATATGAATCTCTACTCAAACACCTCGATTCGCAACTGAATACAGTTGTTGGGGCCGCCGGTGAGCTGTTTTCAATTCGCCGCAACCTGTATGTAAAATTGTCGCCCGATACTATTATCGAAGACTTCGTTCAGTCTTTACTGTTATGTCGCCGTGGGTACGTGGTGCGATATGAACAAGAAGCCTGGTCGGCCGAGGCTCCCTCTTTACATCTTCCGGATGAAATTGAGCGTAAAATAAGAATCAGCGCGGGAGGGTTCCAGGCTATCAGCCGGCTTTCGGGTCTTCTCAATGTATTCAGGCACCCATTGCTCACTTTCCAGTATGTGTCGCATAGGGTACTGAGATGGACGTTAGCCCCTGTTTCACTCATTCTGCTTTATATATCCAACTGGCTTCTTTACCTGTACACTCTAGCTGACGGGTATCTTGTTTTTGCCCTTGTTCAAACATTGTTTTACCTGGCCGCCTTTCTCGG
This sequence comes from Bacteroidota bacterium, assembly GCA_023423015.1. GTDB lineage: Bacteria > Bacteroidota > Bacteroidia > Chitinophagales > Chitinophagaceae > Flavitalea. Next base: position 12,593 of record JAFAGE010000156.1, on the reverse strand, counting down.
CTGGGTCGAGGTCCGAAATAAGAGAAAAAGCCGCCTCTTGTACGTTCCGTTTTACTTCGTATTAATGAACTGGTGCGTATTTCCGGGATTTTTCCGCTTTATTTCAGGCCGCCAGGAGGCCGTCTGGAAAAAAGCTGCCCGGAAATAAAAAATATAACCGAAAGGTTATTTGCATTTCTCGTTTTACTTGTTAATTTTACCTGCGTAATCCCCCATCATCCTCTGAAGATCAGGTTAAGATCGATTCTACTAAAGGTCCATCCTTGAAACCCCTAACCTGAGTTCACAAATCCACTCAGTAATCAACGTTTGCTTTAACAGTTTTTGAAACTGTCACTTTGCCGATAGTGCCATGTAAGGCATCAAAATTGTAACTCCAATACCTGTGTCAGCTGTTGAGTTTTAAGTACTCCTGTTGAAAAATTGCGAATTTTTTGATCGTATAATTAAAGTTGATGAAAAAGAAGATACTCGCAATTGATGACAGCAAAGCTATCAGGTTCCTGCTTCAAACCGTTCTGGGCAAACAACACCAGGTAATCACTGCCCCAGACGGATGCACGGCTATGTATTGGCTTTCAAAAAGAAATATACCAGATCTGATTATATGTGATCCGCAACTGCCCGACATGAAGGATTGGGAACTGATCGAGGAACTGACGGGAAGCATCTTGTACAGGGATATTCCCCTCGTGGTAATCTCCTCGCTGAACAAAGCGGAAACCGAAGCTAAATGCGAAGAATACGGCATCTCTGAGTACTATATGAAACCCTTTAACCCGGTACAGCTTCTGGAAAGCATCAACAAAGGAGCACGTACCGTAGAAATTGGGGAACCGGTTCAACACCGTTAACAAACTGGTGAAGAATTCAACCCCAAACTAAAAGCTTACTTATGAGTCATCTTGTAAAAGATAAGAATCCTACCCGCACCTACAGGCACTTTAGCTTGCCTGCTGACACCCTCGAACGCAAGAAACTCGAGTTTTTCTACATTGGTAAAAGAACCTCCCTTATAGATGCACTGATCAGCACTTTCGACAGCGGGTATGCTGCTGAAAATGGCGATCAGGCGAAAGCTATGCTCAAAAGGCTGCTCTCCCGTGGCGCCGGTTGCCCAGATGTCATTATTGCAGACGCTGCCCTGGGACCCACAGCCCTGAACATCTTTGGCCAGTTCCTGGCTGCTCATAAGCAACTTACTACGGTACCCTTCATCGTTGAAGGTTCAGGCATCGCCTCTATGGACCTGAAGAAGATCGTAAATGAACGTATCGCCGACGATGTAATCCTGATCCATGAATTAGGTACTGAAAAGCTGATTAAGAAGATAAGATTCTGGAAAAAGGTTAAGCACCGTATTTCCCAGGTAGAAAATCCACCCGCCGAGGAAGCAACCAGCACAACACCGGGCGATTTCACCAAACGGGTGTTCGACATCATCATCTCGTCGATGCTGTTAGTATTGCTCAGCCCGATATTTTTACTCGTCTTTATTGCCCTGAAAATCGAATCGAAAGGCCCCGTTTTCTACACCTCAAAACGCGCAGGAAAAGGTTATAACATCTTTACATTTTATAAGTTCAGAACTATGGTGACGGGATCTAACGACATGATTACCGACCTGGCTCATCTTAACATGTACAATCCGCTTCGTGAAAACGGACCGGTATTCATCAAGATCGACAACGACCCAAGAGTAACCAGATTGGGTGCATTCCTGAGGAAATGCAGCCTGGACGAGCTGCCCCAGCTCTGGAACGTACTCCGCGGCGACATGTCGCTCGTTGGAAACCGTCCTTTGCCCCTTTACGAAGCCGCCACCCTCACTACCGATGAATGGGCGAAACGTTTCATGGCTCCCGCCGGCATTACCGGTCTCTGGCAGATCAACAAAAAACGCAAGTTCAAGATGACTGCGGAAGAAAGGATCAGCCTCGACATCAATTATGCCGACAAGTCGAACTTCCTGTTCGACCTGTGGATCATGGCAAATACACCATCAGCGGTGATTCAGCGTACAAATGCCTAACCTGTTATTTAGACCAATAGCCCTTATATTGTGCAAAAAGTGGGGGTTATGCCGATGGGAGAGTTTCCGTTAGTCTCCATCATTACATTGAATTACAATCAGGTTGAGGTTACCTGCGCGTTCCTCGAATCTACCCGGCATCTTCAATACCCCAATTACGAGATCCTGGTGTGCGACATGGCTTCAGCAGTAGATCCTACACCAATGATCCGGCAGAGAAATTACCCGCACACCCGTGTAATGCGGAGCAATACAAACCTCGGCTTTGCCGGGGGCAACAACTGGGGCATGAAACACGCGCGAGGCGATTTTTTCTTCATCGTAAACAACGATACAGAAGTAACCGGCGACCTTATAAGCAAGCTGCTCACTCCTTTCAGGCACGACGAAAAAATCGGAGTCACTTGCCCTAAAATCAAATACTTTTTCAACCCCGATATTATTGAATACGCTGGTTTTAACCCGATGAACGTTTACACGGGAAGAACCACCAGTATTGGTCTGCTCGAAAAAGACGAGGGACAATACGACGTTTCGCGCGAAACATCAGCGGCACATGGATGTGCAATGATGGTGAAGCGCGAAGTGATCGATAACGTTGGGATGTTTGCAGTAAAGTTTTTTCTCTATTATGAAGAGTGGGACTGGTCGGCGCGAATTCGCCGGGCGGGATACAAAATCTGGTATACTGCCGATGCCGAAATTTATCACAAGGAATCATTGACCGTTGGAAAAAGCAACCCCATAAAAGTGTACTACCACACACGAAACAGAATATTGTACATGCGGCGGAATTCCAACCCATTCCAGTTTTGCATCTTCAGCCTGGTATTCCTGGTATTCGTTGTGCCTAAAACAGTGTTCCTGTACTCTTTCCGGAAAGAGTTCCTGCAGCTTCGGTATTTTGTAAAGGGAATTGTGTGGAATCTGCGTTCTTCAAGCAGTTCACCTGTATGATCACGGCAATAGTAAATACTTTGTTTCTTCTGCTGTTCATTTATCTCTGTGTAAATGTTGGCTACCTGTTGTTTTGTGCAATTGCCGGAAACATCCGGCGCTCAACTAAAATTCCACCTGCAGCTGCTTTTTCAAATATCGCCGTGTTAATCACATCATACCGTGAAGACAGCATAATAGTGAACACTGTAAGTTCCGCCGTGCAGCACGACTATCCCTCTCAACATTTCCGTGTGTTTGTGGCAGCCGATCATTTATCACAACAAACAATTGCGGAGTTACAGAAAACAGGTGCGGAAATTCACGCACTTCATTTCGAAGTTGGATCCAAAGCAAAATCGCTTAATTTTCTATTGAACCATATTGATGAAAATAATTTCGACATCGCTCTCATACTGGATGGAGATAATATTATGCAGCAAGGTTTGTTGCACGAAGTGAACAATGCATTTCAAAATGGCTTGCATGTAGTACAGGTACATCGCACGGCAAAAAATACCCAAACCCCCGTCGCAGTTCTCGATGCATTGAGTGAAGAAGTTAATAATCATCTTTTTCGCCTCGCACCAAATAACATGAATCTCAGCTCATCATTGATTGGCTCAGGAATGGCTTTCCCATTTAAGTTGTTGAAGAAAATTTATAATAAACCAGGCATTCTCGGGAATCCTGCGTGTGACCGTGAAGTAGATTTTGAAATGCTGGTGGCCGGTGAAAAGGTGACCTATCTCGATCACATAAAATTGCTCGACGAAAAAGTATCCAAAACACGTGTGTATCGGAATCAGCGACGTCGTTGGATGGAATCGCAGCTGATGCATGTGAAACTTTTTTTCTCGGACTGGAAACGAGTTCACAAAAAAGGCGGCGATTTCTGGCATAAACTTTTTATCAATCTCATTCCGCCTCGCCTGTTACTAATCGCTTTATTTCTGCTTGCAACGTGCGCCTGTATTTTTCAGTTGCTTTCACACAATAAAATAGCGGGCGTTTCCGTTACCGCCTGGCTTCTCTTATTTATTGCCTACATTTTTTCCATAATCATATCCATACCAGCGCGTTTTTACAATGCGAAAACTTTAAAAGCATTTCTACATCTTCCTGGCATTTTTATTTCATTTCTAACTGCCGCATTCACTGTGAAAGATAAACGCAAAGAATTCGTGCATACTCCAAAGTCATTTACAGGTTCAGCATCTACTAAAAACGAACAGTAATTCCTCGTTACGCCATCGGGTACTTTTACGCACTTGTAATTAATGTGTTAAGCAAATACACTTACACTAATACTGATGTAATGTTTGTTTTGTCATGATACTTGACAAAAAAGTCAAAAAAGTGTTGTTTTGATGCAAGAGAAGCAGCTTAATAGCCGTTTCTCATATAAATCCAACGGGAGCAGACCGCCGAAGCTTTAGCCAAAGCGCTCATCCCGGTATCCGAATTCAATATCCGAAAAGTCCAACCTGATGAAAAACAACTGTACCTATGTATTTAGGACTGTCTTGTGCTTAAGCTTACTTGTTGCATGGATGGTTCCTGGATTTTCTCAGCAAATTGAAAAAGGAATCCAGGTGTCTAACGGCGAATACCTTGGCTTTCTTGAATACAAGCCAACTGATTACGCCACCAAAACAGGCACCAAATATCCCCTCATTATTTTCCTTCATGGAATAGGTGAACGAGGTAACGGCACGACCGACTTGAAAAATGTTGGTTGCTGCGGATTGCCACGGGTGATCAAACGCGGTCACAACATGACATTCACCTGGAATGGTAAGAAAGAAACATTCATCGTGCTATCGCCACAGTGTCCAAAGAAATACGGCATGTGGCCGGTAATTTTTATTAACGAACTCATTGATTATGCAAAAAAGAATCTCCGGATCGATCCGGACAGGATCTTCCTCACGGGTCTTAGTATGGGCGGCGGAGGAACTTACAAATACATCTCAACCAATCCAGTACACGCGCCGAATCTCGCTGCTGCTGCCACTATATGCGCGCCATGCACATTCAGCCAGGGCAAATACGTTGCAGACGCAAAACTTCCGCTCTGGTCATTCCACGCCGCCGATGACGCCGTAGCGCTCGCATCATGCACCGAATCCGCAATCAGAAAAGTGAATGAAGCAAATCCCGAAGTAGTTCCTCTAAAAACTATCTGGCCAACAGGTGGTCACATCGTTTGGGATCGTGTGTACACCGACACCAACTATCGTTACAATGGTGTGGTAAATATTTACGAATGGTTCCTCGGACAGAATAGAAAACTCGCACCAAATAAATTACCGGTTGCCAGAGGAAATGGTACCATTAACATCAGCGCAAGCTCAGGTATTGCCACCCTTAACGCCTCTGCATCCACCGATCCCGACGGCAGGATCGTACGATATGTGTGGAAAAAAACCGAAGGCCCCGCAGCGGGTGTCATCACCAATCCTTTCGGCCCGAATTCATCAACAACGGTAACCGGATTAACAACCCCGGGCACATACAAATACGAACTCAGTGTAGTTGACGATCGTGCTTCATATACAACCGACATCGTAACTGTAGTTGTTTCTTCCGGCGCTTCTGTCGAGAATAAGGCACCAATTGCTAATGCCGGTAAAGATGTTGTTATCAATCTTCCAACTAACACCGTAAAACTGGACGCCAGCGCTTCGAGCGATCCCGATGGCTCTATTGCATCATATAGCTGGACAAAAATTTCCGGTCCGGCAATTAGCATACTGTCGCCTAACACCAGCGCCATCACATTGAACATGCTCACGCAGGGCACCTATGTGTTCAAACTTAAAGTAACCGACAATAAAGGCGCATCTGCTGAAGACCAGGTGACAGTGACGGTCAACGCTGCGTTACCGAATACAGCGCCGATTGCACGCGCCGGAGTAAACATCAGCATACAGTTACCACAAAATTCGGTAAGCCTGGATGGCTCCGGATCTTCTGACGCTGATGGTACCATTAAAACATATGCGTGGACCAAAGTGTCGGGACCACAGGGTGGCGAAATAAACAGTGCATCTGCAGCTAAAACAACAGTGACAAGCCTCGAAGAAGGTACTTATGTCTATAAGCTTAAAGTAACAGATAATGGTGGAGCTACGGGTGAAGACCAGATTACCGTTACTGTTGCTCCGGCACCTCCGGTAAACAAAGCGCCCATCGCACGCGCCGGCGTTAACTTCAGCATCACGCTTCCGCAGAACGCAACAAAATTCGATGGATCCAAATCCGCTGATGAAGACGGTACAATAAAGACTTATGCGTGGACAAAAATTAGCGGACCTGCAGGTGGAAACCTTTCAGCTCCTTCGACAGCTGTTACCAACGTAAGCAATCTTGTGGAAGGTGTTTATGTGTTCAGACTTAAAGTAACAGACAATTCAGGCGCAACGGGTGAAGACAAAATTACGCTCACTGTGTTGCCGGAACCTGTAGTGCCGAATGTATCGCCTGTTGCCAATGCAGGCACAGACATCACCATCACTTTACCAGTGAACAAGACAGTGCTTAACGGTACTGGTTCACAAGACGGTGACGGCACAATTAAAATTTACGAGTGGACAAAACTGAGTGGTCCTTCTTCTTTCACCATTGTGAATGCAGAACAGTCATCAACGGAAGTGACAGGACTTGTTCAGGGTACATATGAATTCAAATTAAAAATTACCGATGATCGCGGTGCTGCTGCAGAAGATATTGTGGTGGTAAAAGTTAACCCGGCTCCGAACAAAAAGCCTGTTGCAAATGCAGGAAACGATGTTGAAATCACATTACCGGAAAACAGTGTTTCGCTGAACGGAGGCAATTCTTCTGATCCTGATGGAAGCATTGCAACATATGCATGGAGTAAAATAGCCGGTCCGGAAAACTTCATCATCACAGACCCGGCCGTGGCAATAACAACCGCCAATGGTCTCAGCGAAGGAACCTACAAATTCCGTTTACAGGTTACAGACAACAAAGGCGCGAAAAGTGCAGACACTGTTGTAGTGATTGTATTACCACAACCTCATGCACCGAATGTTGCCCCCGTGGCCCAGGCCGGCGCAAATGTGAGCATCACATTACCGGTGAATTCAACCACACTTAATGGTTCCGCATCCTCCGACGAAGATGGTACAATCACTGCTTACAGCTGGTCGTACGTAACAGGACCTGAGTCGTTCATCATCGCCGAACCGAATTCAGTGTCTACCGGAATATCTGAACTGGTCGAAGGAACTTATAAATTCCGCCTCGAAGTAATGGACGATGATGGTGCAACAAGCGCCGACACTATCCAGGTGGTTGTTAAAAAAGAAGACCTGCCGCCGCCTCCGCCGAATAAATTGCCGAAAGCAATTGCAGGCGACGACATCACCATCACCTTCCCTCAAAAAACTGTGACGCTTGATGGAAGTAAGTCTATCGATGACGACGGAACTCTGACGAATTACTCATGGCTGAGGCTGAGCGGTCCAGCTCCTGTGACCATCGCCAAACCGAGCTATCACATTACAGAGGTAAGGAACCTGGTTGAAGGTGAGTACTTCTTCAGATTACAGGTAAAAGATAATGATGGAGCATTGGGCTTCGACACGATAAAAGTAACAGTACTCCCCGCACCAAATAAAATTCCTTTCTCGGAAGCAGGTGCTGCAATCGAAATACAATTACCACTGAATGAAGTGGAATTGAATGGTAGCGATTCGTATGATTCAGATGGTTCGCTCGTTGGTTACAAATGGGAGTTTGTGACCGGACCAGCGGGATCTGCAATAACAAACGCAGGCGGCGTAACCACAAAGGTGACCGGGCTGTCAGAAGGCAAATACAGGTTCAGACTTACAGTAACCGACAACGAAGGCGCTAAAGCCAGCGATGTGGTAGATATTAATGTTCTGCCTGAACCACCGAATGCCGGGCCAATTGCAAAAGCGGGCGAAGACATCGAAGTTAATCTCCCTGTCAACCACATAGAGCTAGATGGATCAGCATCGTACGACCCTGATGGAATTATTGTATCGTACAGCTGGGTGAAAGTTTCAGGACCGGGCGGCTTGACCATAGCCAACTCAACTACTGCTACACCGAGAGTTGTAGGTGCTATCGAAGGAGAATATCTCTTCAGGCTTACTGTGAAAGATGATAAAGGAGTTGCAGGAAGTGACGTGGTGAAAGTGATTGTTTATGGACAACCTGAACCTGTTAATCAACTTCCGATTGCATATGCTGGCAAAGACCAGGAAATATCTTACCCTACATCGAGCACAACACTTGACGGAGAACTGTCTTCGGATCCCGATGGAAGCATCGTATCGTACCAGTGGACACAACTGAGCGGCCCTGCGAACGCCAGCTTTGTTACACCTACTGAGCCGAAGACAACTGTGAATGACCTGCAAACCGGCGAATACATTTTCGTACTCACAGTGCGCGATGATCTCGGTTCGGAAAGTGCAGATACCATGCATGTTTCTGTAATCAATACAATGAGATACCAGGAAGTGATGAACGTGTATCCTAACCCGGCGATATCGAGCCTGAATGTGCAGCTTACCAGCGACACGATGGGAACCACACGCATCACTATCTTCAACATGTCTGGTTCTGTTGTGAAGTCGATCAATAAGGAAAAAACACAGACCCAATTATTCGAAAACGTAATAATATCAGACCTGCAGACGGGTGTGTACTACCTGGAAGTAATGATAGCAGGAAAACTGAGGAAAGTGAGCAAGTTTATCAAAGCGAGATAAGTAAGTGAAAGGTGAAAGGTGAGAAGAAGATTATTCCTCTCACCTTTCACTTTTCACCTTTCACTGATCACCTTTCACGGTAACCATTCACCATTAACGAAATGGCTTGTAGAATTTAATGCTCGCTAAATTGAGCATATGTTTGTCGCCTGGAGTGTCGCCGTAGCAGTAGACGGCTGAATAATGTTCAAGATTGTAGCGCTCGAGTATTCGCCTTACCTTTTCGGTACCATGACAATTACGTCCTTCGATACGACCTGTGACAAGGTTATTGTTCACCACCATCCTGGTTGCTATGCATTCTGCGCCGATACTGCGGCACCATTGTATCAGCCAGTTTTCAGGTGAGGCCGACACAACAACCACGTCGGCGCCGTGCGCCTGCAGTTTAGTAATTTCCTTCATAGCTTTTTCCCTGATCAGTGAAGGCAGCCGCTCGTGGTAAAACCGGTCGCAAAGATTATTGAACTCTTCAACAGGCATGCGACCAAAAAAATGCCGCAGCATTATTTCTTTTGCGCGGTGATTGGATATAATCTGAAGTTTGTAGGCAATGAGTACCGGAGAATGTAATGCAAAACCTGCATAGAATGCCAAATCGCCCTTGCTGTAGCGGATGAATTCGAGCAGTGTGTCTTTAGAGGTTATTGTACCGTCAAAATCAAAAAAGGCGATGGTTCTGCTCACAGCTTCATTCGTTTAAAGATTGGCTCAGGTATTAATTTAATGATCAGCATGATCCAGCGCCAGAACCATTTCACATATACCACATTTTTTTTCTTCTGTACCGCTTTATACACGCTGTTTGCTACCTGTTCCGGAGTGGCGGTGAGCAGCGCAGGTAGTTGCAGATCTTCTGTCATTTTTGTATACACAAATCCGGGCTGAACGGTTACGACATGAACACGCTCGCGATACATACGATTGCGTAAGCCTGACAGGTAGGCTACAAAACCAGCTTTCGCACTTCCATAGATAAAATTACTTTGACGTCCGCGCTCGCCTGCCACTGAAGCGATGCCAACAATTACGCCTTCTTTTGCAGTGGCATAATGTTGCGAAGCTGCATTCAATACAGAAACAGCGCCGGTATAATTTGTGTGAACAATCTTTTCAGCTTCGCTCCAGTCTGCCATGGCAGCTTCGTTGTCGCCCAGATACCCGAAAACACAGATAGTAACATCCGGCTTTGTTTCGAGAGATTCAAAAAAAGACGCGTGACTATTGAATTGTAGCGCATCAAATTCATGAATGGAAACACGAATGGAATATTTGATAGCAAGATCCGACTGAAGAGGTTCGAGTCGCTGGATATTTCGTGCCGCCAGCTGTATATGAAAGCCGGCAGACGCAAATTTTTCGGCAATTGCCGTTGCCATATCAGAAGCCGCACCTAAAACTAAAACTGTAGCCATTTTCGAGCTTTAATCCGTTAGCAACAATCGCTCCGATTGTATCGAAGAAAACTTCGCGGAAGGATTGTACTTTCTCACAATGCTTTTAAATTCTTCAAGATGCGGATATCCCTGGATCAATACCTCGGGTTTCATACGCGCATCTTTCGACATATATAACCTTCCCCCGTATTTCAGGACGATGCTGTCGAGCTCATCCAGAAATTTGAACAAACCATTTCGTACGGGAAAATCCAGCGCTAATGTATATCCTTCGTCCGGAAAAGAAATGAGGCTTTCCTGTTTACCAAACACTTTCAACACCGCAAGAAAAGAACCTAAACCTTCATCGCTGATCCGATTAAGAATGGCAACAAGCCCGTCTTTCGCAGAAAGTGGTAATACAAACTGGTATTGAACAAACCCTTTCTTTCCATACCCGCGATTCCAGTGAAGGATAGCATCGAGCGGATAAAAGAATGGTTCGTAAGGCACTACATTGTCAATTTCTCTTTTCAGGTTCTTGCCGTAATAAAGAAAATTAAATGCCTTGACTGTAAATGTATTCAATACCCACGAAGGGAGATTAAAAGGGAAAGTAATTTTCGGTTTGTTCGGCAAAGCGAGCGGGTCTCTTTTTCTTTTTTCGCTCAATTCCTCCACGGTCGCATGTTCGCCGATAATTAATATTCCTCTCCCGAAATTATCACCTTTTGTAAGGCAATCAATCCAGGCCATGGAATACGTATAATGCTTGTATTCTTCAAATAACTTCAGCAGTTCATTCAGGTTCTTTGCCTTGATCTGCTTTTGTCTTATGTATGAAGTTTCAATTTTCTTCAGCCTGAATTTTACTCGTGTGATCATTCCGGTTAGCCCCATCCCGCCGCATGTAGCGGTAAACAGGTCTGCATGATGATCCGGCGAGCAGGTGACAATGCTACCGTCTGCAATCATCACGTCCATATCAACAACGTGGTTACTGAAAGAACCTTCAACGTGATGATTCTTCCCATGCACATCGCTGCCAACAGCTCCTCCCACCGTGATAAACTTCGTTCCCGGTGTTACCGGGAGAAACCAACCCTTTGGCACGATCACTTCAAGGATTTTATCGAGAGTAAGCCCGCTTTGACATTCAAAAATGCCATTTGCAGTGTCGAACGAGAGTATCCGGTTATAATTAAGAGTTGAAATTGTTCTTTCAGCGAGGGAAGCATCGCCATAACATCGGCCGTTTCCCCTTGGAATTACATGATCGGCAGAGGCGAGCAACTTCCCCAGTTGCTCATCGAAGCTGAACGACTTCACATCGCTTTCCATTACAGGGTAATTACCCCAGTTCGCGATTCTCTGCTTCATTTCTCAAAAAAGGTTAAATCTCGCAAATATAGTATCACAAAAAAACTGGCTGCCCATAAAACAAGGGTTACCTGTATAAAGCGGTCTTTGTATAATACATCGGTCGGCGATCCTGCTTTGTTATGAATAAAAGTAATCTGCAGGTAACGCATCATAGCGGCTATCACAAATAATGCTGTATAAAACAACCTGTGGCCAAATTTCTGAAAAGCAGCCGGCGACACCGTATAGTTTACGTACGAAACGATCAGGATCGCACAGAACAGGCCGAGTAAGGTATTCAGAAAATCGAGGCTGTATCCTTTCATCGACTTCCGCATTTCGGTTCCTGTATTTTGTTTCAGAACCACGTCGTCGCGGCGCTTAGCAATGGCAAGGAACAACGCAAGCAGGAATGTCATGATTATGAACCATTCCGTGGTATTCACTTCCGCCAGCAACGCACCAGCTTTTACGCGCAACACAAAGCCGGCAGCCACAATCAGAATATCGACGATGGAGATATTTTTCAGGCCAAATGAATACGACAGGTTCATCAGGTAGTAGATTCCTGAGATAAAGAGAAACTTGCCGCTGTCGTCTAGCAGATATGCAATTATCCCGCCTGCGATGGTCAGAATAACACTGAGGATCAGCGCAATAGTCTTGTTTACCTTTCCCGATGCAAGCGGGCGTTTGCTTTTCTCGGGATGCTTGCGGTCGTCTTCAATATCCCGGTAATCATTAATAATATAAATACTGCTTGCCAGAAAGCTGAATGCGAAAAAGCCTCCAACCAGCAAGCCTATTTTGTCGAGTTCAAAGAATGTTCCTGCAAAAAATGGTGGAACGAAGAGAAAGAGGTTCTTTGCCCAGTGTTTCGGTCGTAATAAAGTAATATAATGCTTCATGTCGTCGGGCCGGCACAAGATAGTTTACAAAACGCTTTGATGCAATATTATTGGCTATTAGATTTGCGTTAATCTTTCTGAGCCTCAGAATTTTACATCAATTTCGGGTGAATGGGGTTCCATCCGGCCATTAAACGGTTAAACCTTGAAACGTATTTTATCCATCGCTGAAATACTCAGTATTATTGTTGTTTCCCTCATTCCC
>JAFAGE010000133.1 GCA_023423015.1 Bacteroidota bacterium | reverse complement strand
ATCCCCTTCACAGCAAATTTGAACACAGCCTGACCTTCCTGGTAAATAAAATGTTCGCCGGCGGTAACGGTTTCAACACTAGGCGGACGCTTTGATCCACCAGCTTTCATGTGCAGGTATTGCGCACCGCTGCCATCGCTTCTCAATAAACTATCCAGCACACCGAAGCCTTCGCTATTCGGTTCGAGCAAAACAGCTGCTGCACCATCACCAAATAAAACACAGGTGGTACGGTCGCTGTAATCTACAATCGCGCTCATTTTATCCGCACCTACAACTACTACTTTAGAATACCGTCCGCTTTCAATGAAAGCTGCACCAGTGGTTAATCCATATAAAAATCCGGAACAGGCTGCTTCGAGATCATATCCCCAGGCATTAACAGCTCCTATTTTTGAAGTGATGATGTTGGCTGTAGCGGGGAAGGTCATATCGGGAGTAACGGTACAGCAGATCAAAAGATCAATTTCGGCCGGGTCCATTCCTCTTTTTTCGCAAAGCTGCAATACTGCAGGTATCGCAAGGTCTGAGGTCCCTTTATCCGGGCCTTTCAGAATTCTTCGTTCTGATACGCCCGTCCTGGTTCTGATCCATTCATCGCTCGTGTCTACCATTTTCTCCAGGTCTGCGTTCGTCAGTTTATCATCAGGTACGTAGCCACCAACTGCAGTGATAGCGGCTGTAATTTTTTGAAGCATCAGGTTATTCGTGTTGAAGGGCGCTAAATTACGGAAAACCGTACTTTTGCCGCCATGATTGCGTTCCTGCAGGGCAACTTTGTCCGGAAAACACCGGCATCGGTGCTCGTTGAGGTGAATGGAATGGGATATGAGCTTCATATCAGCCTCAACACCTACTCCAGTATAGCCAATAAAGACCACGGCAAGCTACATACCTATTTTCACGTAAGGGAAGATGCACAGCTTCTCTACGGCTTCTATGAAGAAGAGGAGAAGGAAATGTTTTTGCAGCTTATCAGCGTGTCGGGTGTGGGTGCTTCCACCGCCCGGATGATGCTTTCTTCGATGAAACCAGCTGAAATTGCCCGGGCCATTGCACAGGGAAATGCAAAACTGCTTGAATCGATAAAAGGCATCGGTAAAAAGTCGGCCGAACGTATCGTACTCGAACTCCGCGACAAGGTTGGAAAAACAGGCCTCGGATCAAATAATGAGCCATTGATCAGCAATACTTTGGAACAGGATGCGTTAAATGCACTTATTGCCCTGGGAATAGCCCGAAACACCGGAGAACAGGCTATTTCGAAAGTGCGAAAAAACCAACCGGAATTAAGCCGGATCGAAGACATCATCAAACAAGCTTTAAAAAACATCTAGGCCTATCGTACGCATCTCTACCTAAACAATTTGTGTTCATTCGTTGTTCCTGAAGCTGACTTTTCGCAGAATATCCGCCATACTAGCTGCCGTACTTGTTTTACAAGCCATTTCTCTGAGCCTGTATGCACAGCAGCCAGATAGTGTTGTGGTTAACCCGCAAGGCGACACTACCGTGCCCGGTGCACCCGGCGATACGTTGGCGCCCGTGCTGACGCGGCCTGTACCCGACCCGATAGGGGTTGATACGCTGCGCTTTCCCATACGCGACAGAAGAGGTGACCGGTATAGCCAGCAGAACCTCAACTCCATGGATCTGCGTGAACCGGCGAATATTGACGACTCCATCATTTACGATCCCAAAACCCGCGAATTCTACATTATCGAAAAAGTGGGAAGTTTTTATTACCGCAAACCTACTTACCTCACATTCGACGAATTCCTTGCCCTCCGCGGCCGTATGCAGGAGCGTGAATACTTCCGCCAGAGAAGTGATGTGTTGTCGGGACTGAACTACAAATTGCCCCGGCCCAGGCTGCAGATCACCGATAATCTGTTTAACCGCATCTTCGGCGTGGGTAAAATAGATATTCGCCCGCAGGGAGATATCAACCTTATTGCAGGGTACCAGGGCCAGAACATAAAGAATCCAGCCTTACCGGAACGAGCGCGCAGAAATGGCGGCTTCGATTTCGACATGAACGCGAACATAAGCGTGATTGGAAATATCGGCAGCAAACTGAAATTGCCCATCAGCTACAATACACTAGCCAACTTCGATTTCGAAAACCAGTTAAAGCTCGATTATACAGGAACGGACGATGAGATTATCAAAAGAATTGAGGCTGGTAATGTCAACTTCACATCTAAGGGTTCATTGATACCTGGTGCGCAATCGCTTTTTGGTATCAAGACGCAGCTTCAGTTTGGAAAACTTTTTATTACCGGTGTAGTGGCAAACCAACGTGCACAGCAGCAATCGCTCGGTGTGCAGGGAGGATCTACAAACACGGCGTTTGAGTTTAAAGCAAACGATTACGAAGAAAACAGGCACTTCCTGCTTTCGCAATATTTCCGCAGCAACTACAACCGTGCGATGAGCCAGCTGCCTATCGTGAATTCGCAAGTCCAGATTCTCCGGATAGAGGTGTGGGTAACGAACAGGAATGGTTCCACTACGGAAACCCGCGATGTCGTTGGTTTGATGGACCTGGGTGAGACCGTTCCATATCTCGATTCATCCATTAACACGCACGTGCGTGATTTTCGTCCGACGCCTAACGGCATTCCCGATAACGACGCTACGTATTTGTATCGCGACATTGTTAACGATCCAACCACCAGCCGCAATCCTTCCACCGTAACATCGAAACTCAACGCTATGCAGTTGCGGGCGGTGCAGGATTATGAAAAAACTTTTGCAAGACAGCTCGGTCCCGACGAATTCTACTTCAACCCCCAGGTCGGATTCATTTCGCTGAACCAGCCGCTGCAACCCGACGAAGTACTCGCAGTTGCATTCCAGTATAGCTACAATGGGAAAATCTATAAAGTCGGTGAGTTTTCACAAGATGTGCCACCGGATACGCTTAATGCGGGGGGAACGCAGAAGGTTTTATTCCTGAAATTATTGAAAGCTACTTCGCAAAGAACCACATTGCCTTTGTGGGACCTGATGATGAAAAACGTGTATTCGTTGAAATCAAGCGACGGTAGCTATATTTCAAGTATTCAACCAGGCGACTTCAAATTAAATATCCTGTACGAGGAACCAAGTCTTGGCCAGAAAAGATTTCTGCCCGACGAAACACCACGCAGCGATGTGCCTTTGCTTACCCTGCTGAACCTCGACAGGCTAAATGCGCGAAACGATCCCTTGCCGGATGGGGTGTTCGACTACATAGAAGGTTTTACGGTCCGTTCCGACCAGGCGAGAATTATATTCCCGCAGCTGGAACCTTTTGGCCGCGACCTCGAAGCTGCCGGATTTCCTGACGCACCGCAGGACATGAAAGACCGGTATATCTATTATCCCCTGTACGATACCATCAAGGAAATAGCACGTACCTACGCCAACCTCGACCGGTACATCATTTCCGGGATGGCGAAAGGCCAGGCAACAACCGACATTCAACTCGGGGCATTCAACGTGCCTCCGGGATCTGTAACAGTTACTGCAGGTGGACAAGTGCTGAAGGAAAATGTGGACTACACCATCGATTATAACCTGGGAACCGTAAAAATTATTAACCAGGGTATAATCACTTCTGGCGTTCCGGTAAATGTACAATTCGAAAACAATGCGGGCTTCGGTATACAGCAACGGAACTTCTTAGGTATACGGCTCGATTATCTGGCGAAACAAACTGCACGAGAAGCATTAACGCTCGGTGCATCGATGGTAAAACTCGGGGAACGCCCATTTTTTACGAAAACAGGTTACAACGAAGACCCGATTCGAAACACGATGTATGGCGTTGACTTCAGCTATCGCACCGAATCACCAAGACTTACCCGCTGGCTCGACAAACTTCCTTTTTACAATACCACAGAAATGAGTACCATCACTGCTTATGGTGAAGGTGCATTCCTGAAACCCGGTCACCCTAAACAGATTGGTAAAGGCAGTGAAGGTTTAATTTTTATCGACGACTTTGAAGGATCACGCAATGCAATCGATCTGCGGTTTCCGTTGGTGAGTTGGGGACTGGCTTCAACTCCTGCCGGAAACGGGTTGTTCCCTGAAGCTACTCAGCGCGACACATTGTCTTATGGATTCAATCGTGCAAAACTTGCGTGGTATAATATTGAACCTGTACTCCAGGACAGAAGAAATTCGAATAATCCTATTGATGACGACCTGATAAATGATCCGAGAGTAAGGCAGGTAAAGGTTACCGAAATATACCCAAACAGAACTCCTGATTTCGGGCAGGCCCAATTGGTTACGTTCGATATGGCGTACTATCCTGCTGAAATAGGTCCTTACAACTTTGATACACGTCCGGGTAGCGTTACGGC
>JAFAGE010000083.1 GCA_023423015.1 Bacteroidota bacterium | reverse complement strand
GTACAAGGTTGACGGACTACACGCCTTTGTGAAAAAACATTTCAAACACGGCAACGAGTTGGAAACTGCTTTGCTGATGGAATTTGTGCTTCACGGATTATCGGCATACTCGGTGATCAGCAAAAAGGTGATTGAAAATAAGATTGAGTTTAAAGACCTGATGGGTTCGATGCTGAACCTGGGAAGCACTTCGGCTTATGAAGACGAAGAGGCCGACAATCATTAAACGATATTCACCTCGCGCTCGAGGTGAACGCCGAATTTTACTTTAATGCTTTTTTGGATCTGCCCGCTGAGTTGGTAGATCTCTGCGCCGCTCGCGTTGCCATGATTAACAAGCACCAATGCCTGTTTTTCGTGGCAGCCGGCGTCGCCTTTGCGATAACCCTTCCATCCGGCCTGTTCAATCAACCAGCCTGCCGCAAGTTTTACTCGTCCATCTGGCTGCAGATAACCCGGTAATGAAGGATAATCGGTTCTAAGTTTTTCAAAAGCTTCTGCATCTACCGTTGGATTTTTGAAGAAGCTTCCTGCATTACCAATCTTTGCCGGGTCGGGCAGCTTTGACATACGGATGTTCATTACTGCACGTGCGATAGTATGAATAGAAACACCATCATTCATCCGATTCAGTTCATCTTCCACAGCGCCGTAGGATGTGTGATATTTCGGATGTTTGTTAAGGCGGTAAGTGACGTGAGTAATCACGAACTGATCTTTGAACTTATTCTTGAACACACTCTCGCGGTAACCGAATTCGCAGTCGGTGGCTGAAAAGGTAACAATGCGATTATCTTCTATATGAAATGCCTCCAGCTGTTCAAATACGTCTTTAATCTCAACACCATAAGCGCCAATGTTCTGCATAGGTGACGCGCCTACACTGCCGGGAATCAGCGAAAGGTTTTCAACACCAGCCAGGTTGTGATCGAGGCAATACAAAACGAACCGGTGCCAGTTCTCTCCCGCTCCTGCTTTCACGTACACGTGTTCAGTGTCTTCTTTGATGATGTCAATTCCTGATATTTCGTTCCGCAGCACATAGCCATCCACGTTATTGGTGAAGAGGATATTACTACCGCCGCCAAGGATCAGTTTTTTGTGGTTCCGTGATTGCTCAACCAGTTCCCGGAGTTCATCGTTATCGGTAAAAGACGCAAAATAGCGCGCCTTTGCTTCGATACCGAAGGTATTCAGATGCTTTAAAGAATAATTTTCAATTACCTTCATAATATCTCGTTATTCAATCATTTACCTGTCGACATCGGGCACAACAACTACAGTTCTGAAACGTTTGTCTGCATGCATTTCTGCTACCTTTTCAAGTATGTATTTTTTGCAGTCTTTCACAATGCCTGAGTCTTTCGGCAGCTTCAATAATATCTCTACAAGGTATTGATTCCGGATGCGATTTACGATGGGTTCAGCAGGCCCCACGATGAACCGTTCGTAACGAACCTTTAGCGCTGCAGCTAACCAATCGGCTGCTGCGTCCACAATGGGCTTCGTCTTGTGACGGAACGTGAGCAAAATCGTTCTTGAAAAAGGCGGATAGAAAAACTTCTTCCGGCCGAGCAGCTCCATTTCGAAGAATGTATTGTAATCGTGCTGCTGAATGATGGGCAATAATGGATGGTTGACATTACTGATCTGGATGGCCACTCTCCCCTGCTTGTCTTTACGGCCTGCGCGGCCACTGACCTGTTCTATTAATTGAAAAGCCCGTTCATTCACCCTATAATCCGCAAAGTTGAGCAGGCTGTCGGCATCGAGAACTCCTACCAGGTCAACGTTTTCAAAGTCGAGGCCTTTCACCACCATCTGTGTTCCTACGAGTATATCGATTTTACCTTGCTCAAAGTTTTTGATCAGGGTGTCGTGCGCGTGTTTGCCCCGAACGCTGTCTACATCCATACGTGCCACCCGGGCATCGGGAAATTCTTCTTCCAGCTGTTCTTCTATTTTCTCGGTACCAAAGTTCCGCTGCAGGAATTTGTCGCTGCCGCAAGCCTGGCACACGTATACCGGCGCGTATAACTGTCCGCAATAATGACAATGCAGTTTGTGTGTCTTTTTATGGAAGGTTAATGCCACGTCGCAGTTCTGGCAATGCGGAATCCAGCCACATACCTGGCATACCTGGTAAGGTGTGTAGCCCCTGCGATTCTGGAAAAGTATTACCTGCTTTTTATGTTGAAGTGACCTGATAATATCTTCTCGTAACGAATTACTTACGATAGTCTTTTCTTTCGATTTTCCGGAGAGGCGCGTGTTAATAATTTCGATTGAGGGAAGCGATATGCCTCCGAATCTCTCATTCATTTTAACCAGTCCGTATTTGCCGGTTGTGCAGTTATAAAACGAGTCGACAGAAGGCGTGGCGCTGCCCAAAAGCACTTTACCGTTGCAGATGGTAGCCAGGTAAATGGCTGCGTCGCGGCCATTATAGCGCGGTGCAGGATCATGTTGTTTGTATGAGGTGTCATGCTCTTCGTCTACGATTATGAGACCAAGATCGGAGAAGGGAAGGAAGATGGCGGAACGCGCGCCGAGAACCACCTTAAGCTCGCCGTTCTTTACCCGGTTCCAGATCTCCACCCTTTCGTTCTGGTTGAATTTGCTGTGATAGATACCAATGTAGCCTCCGAAGTGTTTTTCCAGCCGGCGTATGATCTGTGAGGTTAGTGCGATTTCGGGGAGCAGGTATAGAACCTGTCTGTCGCTTTTTATGTATTCTTCAATCAGCTTGATGTAAACGTGTGTCTTACCGCTCGATGTTATACCGTGCAGCAGGCAAACGGCATGTTGCTGCAAGTTTTCTTTTACTTCGTTCAGTACCCTGGCCTGCACCTCGGTGAGTGCAAAATCGATATTCACTTGTTTAGGTAGTGAGCGGATGCGGTCAACGCGCCTCTTGTCGAGAACAAGGATATTCTTTTCAACAAGGCCATTGAGTTGTGCGTCGCTTGCACCACTTTTTTTCAGTAGTTCGGCGCGCGTTACCTCTCCCACTGTTTTCTGCAGGTGCAGGTACGCGAGCAGCAGCTCCATTTGTTTTGGTGCACGACCCCAATTATTCAGCAGGTCGGCCAGTTTATCTTCGTTCGCATACTCGCCGTGCAGTTGCACAAAGGTTTCCTTTTTTGGGGTATATGATTCTTTGAGCGATTCCCACACATAGCAGATTTTCTGCTCAATCAGCTTGCGAATGATATGATGAACGTCGATGGTGTCGGTGATATCCTGTATTTCGGAAAATTTCAGTTGTTTCTTTACCAGGAGCGCTTCTGCTACCAGGAATTCTTCGTTGTTAAGCTGAGTGAAGTCTTCTCCTGCTTCTTCGTTGTAAACGAGAATGGTTTCGCTCGACAATTTAAAGTGAGAAGGAAGTGCAGCAGCCATTACTTCGCCTTCGCTGCACATGTAGTATTCTGCTATCCACTGCCAGAGGTGCAGCTGGTCGGGATAAACAACAGGTGCAGGGTCGAGAACGTTCAGGATGTCTTTGGTTTCGTAAACAGCGGGAGCTTCGTTGTGCAGTGTACGGATTACGCCGGAGTATTTCTTATTCTTACCAAGACCTACTTCTACACGCACGCCGGGCTGCACCCGGTCGCGCAGGTGCTCCGGTACCGACCAGGTGTAATTTTTGGGAAGCGCGAGGGGAATAATCACTTCGGCGTACATGATGGCGCAATTTAAGCGACTTTAAAGTGGAATGCGAAAGATTGGGCGGCTATGTTGCCGTATTATGCCGGTAGCTTTTCCGTTTGTGCATCAACAATCCATGATGCCCCGTATTTCCTTAAGCCGGCATCCATGATGTTGTAAACCTTGTCGCGTAGCATTTTTACATCCTTCAGTGTGAGACCTTCTACACTAACCTCCGCGAGGAATACGGCTCTTGACCTGCCAGGAGTTAACGTAAGCACACTGCTATAGTGCATACGGTCGAATGCATCGAGAAAAAGAATGGGTTTTACTGGTGTTTGGGTTTCGATAGCTATGCGAAATGCACCATCGTAGAAATCTTTAAGTGGATTAGTAGTTTCATTAAATGTGCCCTCAGGGAACATTAAGATAGATATATTCTTCTTCACCACCGACGTCAGGATACGGACGCTTTTGGCTTTTTTGGAAGCATCGCCACGGTCTACCGTAACAATAGCTCTTTTGTAAATAAATCCGAACAATGGGATGTACGACATTTCAACCTTACCCTATACACGAACCGGTTGACGAATCGTTTTTACAATAATGGGAGCATCGAGATAAGAAATATGATTGGCAACGAAGATGAATTGTTTGTTCCTGTTGTGTGGAACTTCGTAGTGGTTGGTATGATGGATGCCGATAAAGAGGAACCAGGCATCGGCCCAGAAGCTGCAAAGTTTGTAGATGATGTTGCCCCCGGTAATCCTGCCGAAGAAAGAAGCAATCACTACAAAGGGGATTACTG
>JAFAGE010000056.1 GCA_023423015.1 Bacteroidota bacterium | reverse complement strand
GAGTATGAGCCGGAATATTTTGAATTGCAGTCATCGCCCGATGGAAGAACGTTTTCCACTTTCTTTACAGAGAACGCGCGTGCAAACCTTACCGACTACCAGGTACGTTACCAACCGAAACAGGTGTATACATACTACCGTGTACGAATGAAAAACAAAAACAGCATGGATTGGTATGAAAGTACACCTGTGAAGTTCAACCTTCCACGAATTACAGGTTTTGGCATCGTGGGTTCAAATATTGTGAACAGTACGTTGAAGCTCTACGTTGACGCACTTCAGGATGAAAATATACTCATCCGGGTTAGTGACCGTTCGGGAAACACAGTTATAATAAAAAGGCAAGCCGTTAATACCGGGCGCAGTTATATTGACCTGGATGTAGCTACACTGCAAGCAGGAGGATATATCGTGCAGCTGAATGCACAGACGTTGCCATTGCGTGCATACACTTTTATCAAAGAGTAACGATGTGTAAGCCAGGCAGAAGCTATTGAATTAACGCGCCGGTTGAAGTTCAAACTTTCGCAGGATACTATTTACCTGTTTTCTGAACGAAGCCAGCCTTTCGCGTTCCTGGATAATGAAGGGATTATCGGCCAGGCTGCCTACTACCTTGTTCATTTCTTCCGCACTGTTATATACCATTTCGCGGAAACTATTTTCATAATCCTTTTCGCGCGATTCAAAAATACCTTCGGTCATCCACTGTTTTGTAGAAACACTGTTACGCAACAAACTCAGAAAGGCAGGTGCACTTTTCTTTGAAAGTGATATGCCATGGATTTTTTTGAGCGCTGCGAGGGCATGTTTCAGCTTTTCTTCAGCATAGTTATCTGCCTGCGTGTTGTAGAAATTATGAATGTCTTCCCAGCTTTTAATCTTTCCTGATTTCAGTTGCTGGTGCAGACGATCAATTTCATCGCTGCGTATCAACTGGCCTCCGATGTTCTTCCATTCCGAAAGTATATTGCGGCTGGGAAGCGCTTCAAGCAACTCATCGTATGTGCTGATCTTGTTTTCACGAATGAATGTTACCAGGAGATTTCCTGCGTGATAGCTTACCAGATCCCGGAATATGCGATATGATTGTGGAACTTTCAGCAGTTTCACTTTCCGGCTGGTATTTTCAAATCCGTCGGCTGTTATTTCAAGGTCGTTCAACGCATCACTATCTTCCAGTAACAATTTCTTACCTATCGATCTCGGGTCTTCTTTCTGATCTGCATCCATCTCGCGAATCCATGCTTCGCCCACGAGTTTTTCAAAGAGTTCAAGGGAATCTATGATCTCATTGATGGTGTCTGGCGCCAGGAAATCGTATTCGATCAACGGGCGCTTGTCTGTACGTTTATCACGGTCGGAATATTTCCATGCATTTCTTGCAAGCGCATACATGTTGTACATGAACCAATAAGCCGGCATCACCAGGAGCGTGTCGTTGGCTACGTCGTTACTCACCAGCGAAAAGGGAACCGGAATGTTCAGTTCTGCAGGGTAGTCGGCTTTTGCGATGATCGTGTAGCCCGCAAATTTTGAATTGTGTTTAAGGCTCACACACAGGCCCGGCCAGAATCCCCGGCCAGCTACCAATTCGCCATCGGGGCTTCGTGAGTTGTGGTTGGAACCAATTGTTGCGCCTGCGGCAATATTGGTTTGCCCGTTCAGCAATGCTGCACACAAAAACGAATTGTTATGGTGTTGTTCGTGAAAGGGAAATATGAGTGAATTAAGAACCTCGCAACATGAAATTGTTGAATTGTTACCCAGGTATGAATTGATAAGGCGTGCACCATACTTTAACTGCGAGTGCGAAGCCATAAAAAAGCGCACAGCTTTAACCCCGTAAAATATGCGGCATCCAATATCTATGATGCCATTCACAAGCTCGCATCCTTCGCCGATCTGTGAAGTAGCTTCGGGCGAAGAGTTGATCGTAAGATTTTTTAATTTATTCGCACCTTTCAGGTAAGCATCTGTGCCGATGTTTACATCTTTGATGATCTTACAATTCTTGATTACAGTACGGTCGCCGATGGTGCCATAATAGCCGCGGTGTGTGTCAAATTTTTTGAGTGTGAGTTCGCGGAACTTCGATTGCATTTGCTCATCATCCCGATGCTGAGTCCATAAATAGGCGTCGCCGGGTAACATCCCATCGAAGGGAATAACTTTTCTACCCCCATTTTCATTGCATACCTCCAGGTAAATGCGAAGTGATTCTGCCTCGCCATCTTTTATGGTGCCATTTCCAAACTTGGCGTAATTGGTGGTGGCGAGTTCATTCACATTCACGATGATAACTTCATTGCCAATGATGTAGTGCGAAACGTAATTCACATTATCCACTACTACGTTGTCACCAAAGTCGGAGCTGATAATGGTGCTGTTGTACAAGCCGACGGGGCGGCGAAGGTTCTTGAATTCAAGGTAGAATGGCTCAAGTTTGCCAATTCGCACCAGGCCGTAAAATTTGCAGTTGTGAACCTGCTCGGGATTAAAAGAATCTGAGACAAGTATATTGTTCCAGTTGTCTGATGTATTACGATTCCGGACCAGCACTTCAATTTCGTAAGCGGTAAGTCCGCGATATTTTATGCCGTTGTTGTTCTGGCGGTTTCTGAGAAAATATTCATCCTGCCCTTTGCCGAGCATTTCTTTTGGAATGAAATTGTAGCCCAGCGATGTGACAGGATTTTTCTTAATCTGGTTCATTGGAAAAGCTTAAGTAAAAAACGCGCGTTTCTATTCCACGGTTACACTCTTTGCCAGGTTCCTGGGTTTGTCAACGTCCGATCCCTTTGCAACACCGATGTGGTAAGCCAGCAGTTGCAATGGAATTGTGCTCAGCATCGGTGCAACAAGCTCGTCTGCTTCCGGTACTTCGATAGTATCGTCGGCCATGCCCGTGATCACGTGGTCGCCTGCGGTTATCACAGCTATCACCTTCCCTTTGCGTGCTTTAATTTCCTGGATATTGCTTACAATTTTTTCGTGGTAAGAATCTTTCGTAGCAACGATTACTACAGGCAGCTGGTCGTCGACGAGTGCAATCGGACCATGTTTCATTTCTGCAGCAGGATATCCTTCAGCATGTATGTAAGATATTTCTTTCAGTTTCAGCGCACCTTCGAGCGCAACCGGGAAATTATATCCACGGCCGAGATATAGCGCGTTGTTAGCGTCTTTGTATTTCACGGCGAGTTTTTTTATGTGCTCGTTGTTTTCGAGAAGCGTTTTCACTTTGTCGGGAATTTCCTCCAATTCATTCAATAGATGCATGAAACGTGCCTGGTCGATAGTGCCTTTTTCAACGGCAATTTTTAGGGCTATCATCATCAGCACAGCAAGCTGTGCAGTAAATGCTTTTGTGCTGGCTACGCCGATTTCAGGACCGGCATGGGTGTAAGCTCCTGCGTGAGATACCCGCGCAATCGAAGAACCTACTACGTTCACAATCCCGAAAATAAACGCACCCTGCTCTTTCGCGCGCTCAATTGCTACCAATGTGTCTGCAGTTTCACCACTTTGCGAAACGGCGAAAATCACATCACCTTTATTTACGATCGGATTACGGTAACGGAATTCAGATGCATATTCTACCTCAACCGGAATTCTGCACAGCTCTTCCATCACATATTCAGCAATCAGCCCCGCATGCCAGCTGGTGCCACATGCGATGATGATAAAACGATTTGCAGTTTTCAACTGCTGAATATTCTTATCTACACCGGCCATCCGGATAAAACCTTCTTTTGCATCCATTCTTCCGCGTAAGCAGTCGAATATTGTTTCCGGTTGTTCGAAAATTTCCTTCAACATGAAGTGATCAAATCCGCCTTTCTCAATTTTGGCGAGCTCGAGGTCGAGCTTTTGGATGAAAGGGGTGATCTTTTCGTTACCGAGATTTTTCAGGATGAGCTCATCCGGTTTTATAATCGCGAGTTCATAATCATTTACATAAACAACTTCTTTTGTGTATTCGATAATTGGTGAAGCATCGGAAGCCAGGAAGTGCTCGCCTTTCCCAATACCGATTACCAGCGGACTTCCTTTACGGGCGGCGATAAGCGTATCGGGGTTATCCTGGTCGATCAGGACAATTACATATGCGCCAACAACTCTTTTTAAGGCAATACGAACCGCCTCTTCGAGTCCAACATTATTGTTTTCATGGATGTCTTCAATAAACTTCAGCAATACTTCGGTGTCGGTGTCGCTGGTGAATGAGTATCCTTTGTTCTGAAGCTCCTGCTTCAGCTGGGCGTAGTTTTCGATAATCCCGTTGTGGATCATCGCCAGTTTGCCGTTTTTTGAGATATGGGGGTGAGCATTCCGGTCGCTCGGTTCTCCATGGGTTGCCCAGCGTGTATGGCCGATACCGGAATTGGAGTGAAGGTCTTTGCCGATAAGGGTTTCTTCGAGTTCGGCTACTTTGCCTTTCTTTTTATAAACTTTCAGGCCTTTGTTAAGGAGGGCCACTCCGGAGCTGTCGTACCCGCGGTACTCAAGCCTCTTCAAGCGTTTTAATATGACCGGGTAAGCTTCTCTGTGGCCGATGTAAGCAACAATTCCGCACATAGCTAAATATTATAAATATCTAAATTGTTTGAGACTACAACGCAAGAAAGGTAAAATTAATGTGCACACCAACGCTTAAAGTAAGATTCCCTGCATAAAGAGGAAGGCCAGCGAAAAGTAGATGAGCAGGCCGGTTACGTCGACCAAGGTTGCAACAAAGGGCGCGGAGGAGGTGGCAGGATCTGCCCCCAGCTTTTTAAGAATGATGGGCAACATTGAACCGGTTACAGTGCCCCAAAGCACTACGCCAATAAGCGAGAATCCAACGGTAAAGCCCACCAGCCGGGCATGTTCGCCGTATGTATGAAAAACCGAGTTCCAGGCCACCACCCGCACGAACCCGATTATTCCGAGGATAGTTCCCAGCAGCATGCCCGATACGAGTTCTCGTTTCAACACCTTCCACCAATCGGTGAGTGTGATTTCTCCCACGGCCATAGCCTGTATAATGAGGGTAGAGGCCTGGGAGCCGCTGTTGCCGCCACTTGATATGATCAGGGGCACAAAGAGGGCAAGAACCACAGCTTTCGCTATTTCATCTTCAAAATAGCCCATAGCCGAGGCCGTGAGCATTTCGCCCAGGAAGAGCACAATCAGCCACACAACACGTTTCTTAAACAACTTCAATATGGGTATTTCCAGGTAGGGTTCGTCCAGCGCTTCTGTACCACCGATCTTTTGCATGTCTTCGCTGAATTCTTCATTCGCCACCCACAACACGTCGTCAATGGTAACAATGCCCAGGAGTATCATTTTCTGGTCAACAACGGGCAGGGCCACACGATTATTCATCTTGAATATCTGGTTGGCTACTTCCTGCGCATCGTTCACATTCAGTGTAATGAACCGATAGTCGATAATGTCTTCCACCAGGCGGTCGGGGTCGGATAATAATACTTCGCGAATTCGCATATCATCGACGAACTCGCCTTTTTCATTCACCACATAAATAACGTCGATGGTTTCGCTATGGCGGCCTTCTTTCCTGATATGTTCGAGTACCTGTGCCATCGTCCAGTGTACCTGCACGGCGATGTAGTCGGGCGTCATCAGCCGCCCCACACTTCCTTCGGGATAACCAAGCAGGGAAAGTGTGACTTTTCTTTCTTCAGGATCCAGCAATCGGATCAATTCTTTCACCACTTCACTGGGAAGTTCTTCCAGGAATGCTGTGCGGTCGTCGGCAGGAAGTTCATTGAGAAGTTCTGCGGTCTTATAAGGAGGTAGTTCCTGGATGATACTTTTCTGAATACCGAAGTCGAGGATCTTGAAAACACTGGATGCACGGTGAATGCTCATGTTGCTGATGATGCTGGCCGCGTGTTCGGGAAATTCATCGATCAGGAATGCCACATCGCTGATGTTCTGATCGTTCAGGAAGTTGCGTGTTTCAAGCACATCTTCTCTCGCGATCAACTGCAGGAAATTCTCCCGCACATTATCCTGTTCTGTTTCCAAAATCATCGCTCAAATTTACTATCTATCTTGCAGCATGCTCAGTATATTACCATGCTTATATGTCGGCAAAACTAAGAAAATGGGCAACGGCGTATTTACCTCAAGCCCGCTGCGAAAAGACACGGTAATTGAAGAGTCGCCTGTGATTGTAATGTCTGCCCGCGAACGCGAACTGCTCGACCAGACACTTCTGCACGATTATATTTTTGAATGGGGAGAAAAAAGCGGACAATGCTGCATGGCTCTGGGATACGTGCCCATATATAATCATTCGTACGATTCCAATTGCGAATACGAAATGGAATTCGGGAAAAAAATTATCCGCATCAAAACCGTCCGCAACATCAAAAAAGGGGAGGAGTTATTCATTAACTACAACGGCACATTTAATGATAAAAAGGCGTTGTGGTTTGAAGTGAAGTGAAAAGTGAAAGGTGAAAAGTGAAAGGATAATTAATTATACCCTTTCACCGCTCACCTCTCACCTTTCACCGTTCACTTACTCAGTCATTCGCAAATTGCCTTCTGATCACATTCAGTGCTCCGCCGGCTTTGAACCACTCGATCTGTTGTTTGTTGTAAGTGTGGTTCAATATTACCTCGTCGCTTGATCCGTCTTTATGGTGCAGTACCATAGTAAGCTGACGGCCCGGTGCAAACGAAGTGAGACCGAGGATATCAATCTGGTCGTCTTCCTGCACTTTATCGTAATCTTCTTTATGTGCGAACGTAAGTGCGAGCATTCCCTGTTTTTTCAGGTTGGTTTCATGAATACGTGCAAAGCTTCTTACTACAATCGCACGTACACCGAGGTGACGGGGTTCCATCGCAGCGTGTTCGCGTGATGAACCTTCACCGTAGTTTTCATCACCCACTACCACTGTGCCGATGTTGGCTGCTTTGTAGGCCCGTTGTGTTGCCGGAACGGGTCCGTATTCGCCGGTGAGCTGATTTTTTACGTTGTCGGTTTTTTCGTTGAAGAAGTTCACCGCGCCGATGAGCATGTTATTCGAAATATTATCGAGGTGGCCACGGAACTTCAACCAGGGACCAGCCATTGAAATATGGTCGGTAGTACACTTGCC
>JAFAGE010000027.1 GCA_023423015.1 Bacteroidota bacterium | reverse complement strand
TTGTAACACCACTCCAGGGTTTGCCAAATGTGATTCTCACTCCGCACATCGGGGGCTCTACTGAAGAAGCACAACGCAACATTGGTGAAGACGTGAGCAACAAACTTTTTCAATACCTCGAAAAAGGAGTTACCATCGGATCGCACACTGTTCCCGATCTCAGCGTACCGCCTGTTGAAGGTTCGCATAGAATTCTTCATATTCATAAAAATGTTCCGGGTGTGCTATCGGCTATTAACCTTGCGCTATCCGACAACGGCATCAACATCCTGGGACAATACCTCAAAACCAACGACGAAGTTGGCTACGTTGTACTCGACCTCGATCAGAAATTATCGAAGAAGGCATCTGATATTCTTAAAGAGGTGAAGGGGACGATGAAGGTGAGATTACTTTACTAGAGAAATTACATACTAAGAGCGGAGAGCGGAGAACGGAGAGCGGGAATCCACCTTTGGTGGATGTGAAAGGTGAAAAGTGAGCGGTGAGAAGAATAATAACCTGGTCGTTCACCCCCGTTTTATGGTACTAGTTTCTTCAACAATTGCCATCCGTCCTTGTATCGCTGCAATGCAATCTGCAGAATATTCCGCACGTCGATGTTGATGTACTTTTTCAGCAAGATCATCATTGCGGTGAAGGATGTAACGTAATAAATTATCATCGCATATGCCGGACCGATAGCACCGAACTGCACCAGCATGATATACGTTACCGCGAAGTTGAACAACATCAGCAGGGCATTTGCAATGAAGTTGATATCGGGCCGTCCTATTGCGTCGAGTGTGGAACCAAACTGGTAACTCAGCGGCCGCACCATGCTGAACAGAATAGTCATCTGCAATATTGGTATAGCCGGATAATATTCGGTGCCGGCAACGATAACGATAATCAGCCTGGGAAGCAGAAAAATGATAACCGACAACGGAACGATAAACGCTACGATGGTACCCGTGATCTGCTCAAAATAATATTTCACCTTCTCCAGTCCCTCGTTTTCGTGTGCCTCCACATTCTTTGGAAACAAAACATCTGCTGCAGCAAGTGACGGTACGTCGATCATGTTGTGTATACGCGCCACCGTATTGTAATATGCCACGTAAGTTTTTCCGGTAATTGGCCCAAGCAACGATGCAGTAAGAAAATGATCGAAGTTCCGTGAAATGCCCGAAAACAGGTTGGTGCCAAATGTGTATTTGCTGAAATGAAAAAAGCGAAACGTGAGCGCTGAATTATAATTGAAACGGTGCAGCAGCATCGGCGATGTCTTTTTCATCAGCCACACCAGCGCAACGATTACTCCTGTTATCTGAACAGCAAGCACCGAAACGAGGGTAAAAGACTCCGGCATAAAAAAGTAGAGCAAAGCCATCCCGGCAAAGAAGATCCCCTGGCGTATAAATGCAGCGGTAAATAGGGGCTCGAACCGGTAATGCGATTGCAGCAGAATTTCGCAGTGCGTGTATGGTATGAGCAGAAGAATATTAAACGAACTGATAGCAAGCAGAATGTGCAGATCAGGTGAGTTCAGCCACATCGCGATCCACTCGCCGAAAAGAAAGATGCCTGCAACAACAGTCAGCGAAAAGATGGTGTTGATGAACAACGACGACGACTGAACCTGGTCTTTTTTGAAGTGATATTCGGCCATTCCGAGAAAACGTATGGTAGGATTCCGGAGCAGTCCCTGCTTCACAATTTCAAATAAAGCGAAGAGTGTAATGTACAATGCCCACACACCATTCATCTGGGTAGTAAAGCCGCGTACGAGAATCATATAGCCGAATACACCAAACACAAACAGCGACACCCGTTGAAGCATGGTGTAAAACATCGCGTTCAACCAAAAAGAAGCCGCACGCTTTTTGAGCATGCGGCAAATTAGTCATTTTCTATTGTGAGCGAAAGTGCTTATTTCCGGGAAGCAGAGCGGGATTCTTTGGGATATGCCACTGCGTTGATGGAACGGAGCAATGATTTCTCTCCTTCAGTGTCGCCAAATAACTGCCAGAACATTACACCGCCTGCATTTTCTTTGGCAAGCTTCACTTTCTTCTGGATGGTTGGAATACCGTTGTAGTAGAGCATAGAACCATCGGGCATCTTCAACTGGTCTTTCTTTTCAGCACGGGGGAACTTCGCTACAATGTCTTTGTACGACATCGACCCCGCCCCGTTCTTACCAAAGCTGTAGCCATAGAAAGGCAAACCGAGGTACGTCTTCTTCGGATTCAGTTTTCTTTGTTTGATCCAGTAGTCAATATCTTCAACGGCCATCGAATACGGCGAATGATGTCCCGCAACTTCAGGCCTCCACGGACCTGTTTTATCATACGACATGATGGTGATGTAATCGAATTCTTTCAACGCATTATCTGTGAGCTTGTCTTTATACACCGTTGCAATTGCGGCAGACATCTCTTTACCCGCCGGGCGAAGGGCAGTACCCAGCTCATCAACAAATTTTTCGTAGTTCTCATCTATGCGTCCACCTTCAAGATCCACATCAATGCCATCGAGTTTGTAGTCGATTGCAATTTGCGTGAGATTGGCAACAAGCCGCGGACGATGTTTGTCGGTAAGAAGCGTTTCATAATAATGCGGAGCAGAGCCGCCACCAATAGAAGCCATCACCTTTACTCCTTTGCTGTGCGCAACTTTTACGAGTGAATCAAGAACAGGGTTATAAGCAAAACGTCCCATCGAATCAGGATTCACAAATGCGTAGTGAATGTGCGTAATGTTGTCGTAGTCGATCCTCGCAATGTCTTCCGGAGTTCTTGCCATCACGTAGGCAATGATCGGGAATGATTTTGCCGTGTCGAATTTCGGACGGTTATCTGTTGCCGGGAATGCAGCTTTGAATGCACCGGCCTGGCTGCGAATAGTTCGTGCAGTATCCGATTCTTTTCCATAATAATCTCTCAGGAAAGGACTAACGGCGCTCCACACGGTTTGCATCATGCCCAGGAATTTCGTTTTCATTTCAGGGGGAGAATCGGCATAGAACTTCTGCATATCCTTGTCCTGTTCGATAGCAACAAGAGGACGGTTCCACGTAGCAGTGATCACACGAAAACCATGCGCAGCAAAATAAGGAGCAGTTTTATCGGCACGTTCGTAGTGCCAGTCGCAGATCACCACGTCTTTCCTGATCTTGTCAATTGCCGGCCAGGTGTAGTTGAAACTTCCTTCCCATCCACCAACGCCCGTAGTGTATCCATCGATGAGGCGGTCGCCCCAGATGTATAATGTTCGGTTTGATTTTGCAAGGTGGTCGCGGATCTTATTTACTTCATTGGCGAAGAGTTCGGCTTTGTCTTTACCACCGCAGCGTGGACATTTATCCATTCCTATGTAAAACACTTCATCCATTCCGGCGTGATAACCTGTCGCCCCAAATGCGTCGCACAGTTCATCTACCAGTTCAAAAACGATTTTGTGTACATCAGGGTGCAGTGGACAATAGCTTTTGCAGTAGAGGCTGTCGGCATTCGGCCATTTATAATCCTCAGGCATTTTTATCCAGGGTGTTTCATCGAACTGCGGGTAAACTTGCAGCAGCTTTTCGAGTTTACCAGCCCATGATTGGTGGCCCAGGAGGTTGATCTGCGGAATTATACTGATACCGTTTGCGCGCGCAGCATCGCGTAATTTTTTTACATCGGCTTCTGAGAGTGCATTTTCATTCCTCAGCTCCGGGTGCGATTTGTATTGATAGTTGTAGTCGACCCGCAGAATGAGCTGATTGATCTGCCTTGGCCCCAGCACGTTGTTCATGAACACCACAAAGGAATCTACATTCTGTGGTGTTGGAGAAGAGATGGCAAATGATTTAACCGGGTATTCCGGCGAGGGTGAATTTCTTTGTGCCAGGATTGCAACATACAGCAACAGCAACGGCACGGTCAGTGCAAATTTTCTCATGCGATTAAGTTATGGAAAACGAAAGTTAAGATGAATTAAAGTTTCAGCCGCACGCCTGCTTTTCCAAGCAGCCCGGCAATTTGAATAATTATAAATGCAAACAGGAACGATTTCAATAATCCAACTCCCCCGGTAGTGAGTGCTTCGGGAAATTTCAGTTTTAATACCGTGTACATAAGACCGTAAGCAAAATGCGGAAGCAGGTAGGTGAGGAGGGTATTTGTGCCCGCAGGTTTAATACTGTCGAACCAATTTGCTTTTCCATTCACATCACACAGCCAATAGATAAAACCGAAGAACGCAATGGTGATGCCGCTGCAAATGAGTACCCAAGGCGGAGTGGCCAGAATTTTTGAGATGATCCAGAATTGATTTATAAACAAACCTGCTGCGATGAGAACAATACCAACAGCAAACAGTGTGATGATGATGGTGAGCGGTTTGTTTTTCTTTTGCATACGTATAAAGATCATGGATGTGAGCATACCGCTGGTGACAAAAGCGGGCATTGCACCTTCGCCAAAAGGAGCGAGGAAAGTGCGCAGCAAACTTCCCTGGGGGATCAAGCCGCTGTGTGCTGCCATCGATGTAGCGAGACACAAAACCCAGAACAATGCGATGAGATAAATATTGGCGCGAAAACCCGCGTACACCAATGCGCTGATCATGTAGGCCCAACCGATGAGTCCGAGAATTCCCCACCAGAAAGTACTAAACCGAAGACCAGCATCTTCGCCGCCGCGATAAAGCCAGGCGAGAATGAACAGGATGATCCATCCGATTACCTTAAGTGCGGTAACGAGTTTCCGGTTCGATTGTTTGGGATAAGAGTTCCATATAAAGATGAACGAAAGGCATGCGAGGGAGTTAAACAGGCTTCGCGGCATTCCCGTTGCTTCTTCGCTGATGTTTTCGCCATTAACGAGGAACAATCCCATTACCAGCAGCGCAAGTGATCGCAGGATGATGTGGAGGATAATGGACGAAGTAGACTCACCCTTACTGTGGCGACTCGCAATAGAGAATGGCACCGACATACCCACGATGACGAGGAAAGCGGGGAAAACCACGTCGGCCAGCCCCATACCATCCTCGCGGGCCTCCGTGTGACCGAGCCATTCAGGAATATTGCTGAGCGACCACAGGTCATTCACGAAAATCATAAGCAACATGGTAAGAGCGCGCAAAACATCGATAGACGCGAGGCGAACAGGCGGATGAGCAATCATGAGAGCCTGAATATAAAGATTCTGAGCGAGAGACTGAAAAGGAGAAGAGAAATGGATTGTTCCCCGTTTTTCACCTGATGTTCCTTGTTCTATCGTTCGGTAATCCTTCGCTTATCCTTCGCTTTGGGTTCGGTGTTGCTTCGTTGGGGATCGGAGGAAGAGCGAAGCGAGAGCGAAGGGAGAACGCGAAAGAGGGCTTAGATAGGGCTATGGGAGAGCGGAGGATGGAGGGCGAAAATAGAACGGAGAACGGAGGGCGGAGAACGAATGTAGGGCGGAGGGCGGAGGGCGGAAATAGAACGGAGAGCGGGGAACGGAGATCGAAGGTAGGTCGGAGGGCGGTTAACCACGCTTGCCTGCCCTATGCCCTATGCCCTATGCCCTATGCCTTTTCATTACGTTCTTCTCTCGGGCAATAAAATAAATCAGGAATGAAAAGCGGCGAGTTCTACGTCGTCGAGGGCGACACCGCCGGAGCGGATAAGTTTTTTCTGCTCGGCCTGCTGGCGTTTTTCTTCGTATCGATTCTTAATCTTGAACATCCATTTCTGGCGGGCTTCGTTTCCACGAAATACACCGATTACCGTACCTGCAGTTACGATTAATATCAATGCCCATTTATTGTTCGTGATCGGGTTCATGTCCGGTGTACTTACTACTTTTTAAGAGACAGCAATTGTTCTACAAACGCTGTATCAACAAAGAAAAAACCATACCATTTAAGAGCTTTTTAATGTCTTCTTTTTTATTTAATATTTCCTTGCAGAATGTTTGTGTTTTTTCCGGTCTGTATCTTCGCCGGCATGCGACCTATGCTAACAGTGATCCTGCTGTGTACTTCGTTGTATCTCAGCGGGCAGTCGGATTACCCTAAAGGCTATTTCAGAAATCCACTCGACATTCCAATTAACCTGAGCGGAAACTTCGGCGAATTAAGACCGAACCATTATCACATGGGCCTCGACCTTAAAACCAACCAACGCGAAAACCTTCGGGTGTATGCAGCGGCCGATGGTTATATTGCCAGGGTCAAGATAGAGCCGGGAGGATTTGGTCGCGCTATTTACATCAATCATCCGAACGGCTACACTACCCTCTACGCGCATCTCAACAACTTCAACCCAAAACTTGAAGCCTATGTGAAGCAAAAACAATACGAACAGGAGAGCTGGAAAGTTTACCTGGAAGTTCCGCAGGAACTATTCCCGGTAAAAAAGGGAGATTTCATCGCTTACAGCGGTAATACAGGTGGCTCGCAGGCCCCGCACCTGCACTTTGAAATCAGGCGCACTGCCGACGATGTTAATGTAAATCCGCTCTTGTTCGGAATGCCACTCAAGGATCATGTTGCTCCCCGCATACTTCGGCTTGCCCTCTACGACAGAACCCGGAGCGTATACGAACAAACTCCAAAAATTATCGGAGTGAAGGCTGCAGGAAGTAACGCCTACACCACTGTGCCGGCAATCGTGAAGATTAACGCACCGATTGTTTCCCTGGCCCTTA
Organism: Bacteroidota bacterium; assembly: GCA_023423015.1. Lineage (GTDB taxonomy): Bacteria > Bacteroidota > Bacteroidia > Chitinophagales > Chitinophagaceae > Flavitalea. Next base: position 90 of record JAFAGE010000027.1, on the reverse strand, counting down.
CAACATTCGACACTCACACCGGCTCCAGCAACCTGAATGGCGTTTACAAAGCAACACTTTACGTAGACGAAAGCGAAGAAGAGTCGTTTT
>JAFAGE010000026.1 GCA_023423015.1 Bacteroidota bacterium | reverse complement strand
TAGCTCAGTTGGCTAGAGCGCTTGCATGGCATGCAAGAGGTCACCGGTTCGACCCCGGTATTCTCCACTAAAAGACCCGGAACAGCAAAGCTGCTTCGGGTCTTTTTTTGTGGGTTGCGCGGTTAGTTTCATGTCTTTAATTCAATAGTTTCGTTTCTTCCGGAACAACGCGCGAGTTATGATTTCATACATCAGTGCACCTTTTTTCATTAGTTCCGCTATCTTGTAGCAACGAGAAACTTGCTGCTATGAATACATCCCGAAGAGACTTCCTGGTAAATATGTCGATGCTGGGAACATTCCCCTTTATCCCATTTTCATCGTTGCAGGATATTTCAACAATAATGGCGGACGTACCACCGGGGAATTTTCCCGACGTCATTGAATCGCCGGATAAGCCGGAAGAATGGCCCGCTTTCCGTGAGCGATTGAAGAAATGGCGAGAAGCAAAAAGAAAGGAGCTGAACTATACCGGCGAATCGTATATCAAACAAGATTTTACATGGTCTGCAACAAATTTCTGTTGCTGCTTTTTGATGATGTATGATCTCGATTTTTTTGATCCGGTTAAACAACAATACCGCGTTGATCATGTAGTTGACAGGGGCATCCGGGAATTTGGCGGATACGATAGCGTGGTTTTGTGGCATGCTTATCCGCGCATCGGAATAGATGAAAGAAACCAATTTGATTTTTATCGCGACATGCCCGGTGGCTTGAACGCAATTAAAGAAGTAGCAGGGCAATTCCATAAGAGAAACGTAAAAGTTTTCATTAACTACAATCCGTGGGATGTGAGTACGCGTCGCGAAGGAAAACGCGACGTTGAACTGCTTGCACAAATTATAGGAGCGATTGATGCAGATGGTATCTTCCTCGATACGATGAAAGACGCGGAAGGGGATTTTCGTACCAAATTTGATGTGGTGCGTAAAGGTGTGGTGCTTGAAGGTGAATTTGCTGCCGACCTCACCGATATTCCCGCAAATCACTCTTCATGGGCGCAATGGTTTACCGACAAATATGTACCGGGCATTCTGCGCAACAAGTGGTTTGAACGCAAACACATCCAACATCAGATTGCCCGCTGGGATCGCGATCATACGCAGGAATTACACCAGGCATGGATGAACGGGAGCGGGATGATGGTTTGGGAGAACGTATTTGGGCAATGGATGGGATGGAATGAGCGCGATAAATCTATTTTGCGTGCGATGTTGCCGATCCAGCGTCGCTATCACAATATCTTTAACGGTGAGGGATGGACACCACTCGTTCCTACAACAAGGGAAGGAGTATTCGCTTCATTATGGGAGGGGAATGGCATCAGATTGTGGACACTGATTAATCGTTTTGATGAAAACATTGAAGCTGACCTGGTGCAGATTGAAACGAAATCGGGGGAATTGATTTACAATCTTTCTACAGGTGAAGTACTTCGTCGCGGAAATGGTAAATCAGTTTCTTTGCGCGGAAAGATACATGCTCGCGGAATTGCATGCTTTGTTGCGGGTTCGGCGGATGCGTTGGGGAATGATTTCGCATCTTTCGTAAAGGATGTTGCAGAAAGGTATAAACGTTACAACGACGATGCAACAATTCCATACCTTAAACCTGTTCAGGTAAAACACAAAAAAACGCCAATTAATCAAACCATGCCGGCGGACATGGTTGAATTGAAACCGCACACAATGAGTCAGACGGTCGATTTTGTGATCCGGGAAGTGGGCACGTATTCTTCGGCCATGGAAGTTTCTGTCTCCGGCCAATTGCACAACTGGTATACGGTTCTGAAACATGTGCACATTTTACATGTGGCGATTGATAAATTCCCGGTAACAAATGCACAGTTCCGGGAGTTTCTTAATGCTGTTGGTTATAAGCCGGCTAATGATTATTTGTTCCTGAAGCATTGGAGAAATGGAAACCCGCCTGCAGGAAAAGAAAAACATCCTGTTGTGTATGTGTCGCTCGAAGATGCGCGGGCTTATGCAGCGTGGGCTGGCAAACGTTTACCAACCGAACCAGAGTGGCAATTTGCTGCCCAGGGATACTGGAAACTAACTTATCCCTGGGGAATGGAGATGAAAAAAGACGCGTGTAATCAAACCAATGATACTACGGCTGTGGATGCATATCCGTCTGGAGTATCGCCCCTGGGATGCTGGGATATGTGCGGCAATACGTGGGAGTGGACCGAAAGCGAATTTGCTGACGAACACAATCGGTTTTGTATCCTTAAAGGAGGTTCATATTTCCATGCAAAAGATTCAATATGGTACACAAGCGGGGGACCGGTACGTTCATCAATGGCTACAAAATTCCTGATGATGTATCCCGGGCTTGACCGCTGCTCAACGATAGGGTTTCGTTGCGTAAAAGATCTTTAACCGACAGATTATAATAAAAAAATAGTTTAAACCTGACATGACTGCAAAGCTTTTATTGAAATCACTACTGCTTGTGATTTTGTTTGCTGCCTGTAACAATGCGAGCTCTGAAAAAAACAAAGATGTTGATATGTCATCCGATGAGCTGACTTTGGTACAGGACGATAAAGCAGGGACCATTTCAGTGATGCGCGGCGATGGCAAGGAGCCGATACTCATCCAAAATGCAAAGGATGATTTCAGACCCTACATTCATCCTATCGTTGCTCCCGACGGGAAAGGGTTATTGACAGAATACAGTCCCTCGCATCACAAACATCAAACCGGGCTTTATTGGGGATTCACGAAAGTTAATGGTCGCGACTATTTCCATCATCCCACTGATGGTTATTGGAAAAAGAATTCGGCCTACATCGTAGAACAAAAAGGTGAACAGGTTAAGTGGCAAACCATCTACGATCTGCTTGATGAAAAGGGGAACACAGTTCTCACGGAAACTCAATCCTGGACGATGAGTGTAGACAGTGGACAATATGTGTTATCACTTGAGTGGAGGGGAGAGGCAAAAACAGATGTTACTATCGGCAAATATGATTACGGCGGATTGTTTCTTCGAATGCCATGGAAAGAAGGGATGAAAGGCGAAGCAGTCAACCAGGTGCGGCAGCGAAATCAAAGTGCGGAAGGACAACGTGCGATGTGGGTAGACGTAGGCATGCAGGTGGAAGGACGTGACGACCTCGCACACGTTACCATCTTTGATCATCCGCAGAATCGCGGGTATCCCATGCATTGGAGGGTTGACAATGAGCTGGGCATCGGACCGGCACCGACACGCGAAGAGGATTTGAAAATTCCCAAGGGAGAAACACAAATTTTCCGCCACCAGCTTTTGGTTTACACCGGTGAACTGAATGACCTGAGGCTTAGCGACCAATACAATTCGTTTGCAGGAAACGACGGGATGTATTCCCAGGCCGAAATGTGGGAGGTTGCCCAGCGTGAAGGGCTCGAAGCCAGGTTTCTTACGCCTGAAGAGGCTGTAAAAACAATGACTGTAAAAAACGGCTATCGTGTAAACGTGTGGGCCGCTGAACCAATGATGACGCAACCCATGGCATTCTGTTGGGACGATCGCGGGCGGCTGTGGATAGCCGAAAACCGTGACTATGAATCAAGGGGTCATGGGTTTTCAAATGCGGGTGATAGCAGGATAATAATCTTAGAAGATACCAATCATGATGGAAAAGCTGATACCAGGAAAGTATTCCTCGAGCACATCGCATTTCCTGCAGCGCTTGCCGTGGGATTTGATGGAGTATTTGTCGGAGCTCCACCGAACCTGTTATTTGTTCCTGACAAGAATCACGATGATAAGGCTGACGTAAAAGACATCGAGGTGCGACTAACGGGATGGGGCATACGCGACAGGCATGAAACACTGAACAGCTTTCATTGGGGACCTGATGGATGGTTGTATGGCTTGCAGGGATTCGCAACGCCTTCTAAAGTGCGTAAGCCAAAAGGCAAGGGTAAATTATACAAACACAAGGATCCTTTTCCTGAAGACATTCTGGAAGGCGAAGGCACCGACATCAATGGAGGTGTGTGGCGGTATCATCCTACGAAAGATAGGTTTGAAGTGGTTGCTCACGGTTTCAGTAATCCGTGGGGAATTGATTACGATACTAACGGGCAACTATTTATAAGCGCTTGTGTTATTCCGCACATGTGGCACGTAGTACCAGGAGGTATTTATCACCGTCAGGGTGGCCAACATTTTAATCCGTATGTGTATGATGATATCAAAACCATAACGAACCACAGCCACCGCTCTGCACATGGTGGTGCACGCATCTACCAGTCGGATGCATTTCCGCAAGACCAACGCGGACGCCTCTTTATGGCGAACATACACGAACACGCAGTACTTACAGATGTGTTGACGCCAAAAGGTTCCGGATTTGTTGCCAGTCATGGTGATGATTTCCTAATGGCGAACAATGCGCAATGGGTAGGATTTAGTATGGAAATCGGTCCTGACGGTAATGTATATGCGTTGGATTGGCACGATGCAGATATCTGTGGGCAAAAAGTTCTTAATTCAGAAACCGGCCGCATCTTCCGGATTGCACCGGAAAATTCAGCAGCAAGCAATTGGGCTGGCCGGTATGATGACCTGTCTAAGTTGAACGACAGGCAGCTCGTGCAGTTGCAAACCAATGCAAGCGATTGGCACGCGCGACGTGCGCGTGTGATATTGCAAACACGCGCTTCGCAGGGAAAACTGGATAAGAGCATTCAGAATGATTTGTTACAAATTTTCCGGTCTTCTTCAGATGCTGGTCATCGTCTTCGCGCTATGTGGGCACTGCATGTTACCGGAAGCTTTTCTGCAGAAACATTAACTGCGGCGTTGAAAGATAAAAATGAATATGTGCGTGCTTGGGCGATTCAGTTGCTCTGTGAAGATCTTCAACCATATGCTGCAGCTGTTGATGAGTTTGTTAGAATGGCGAAAAACGATCCATCGCCGGTGGTACGGCTCTATCTTACCTCTGCAATGCAGCGGATGGATAAAGAAGGTGCGTGGCGAATTGCTGCAGAACTTGTGAAGCATGGTGAAGATGCGGGTGATCACAATCTGGCAAAAATGATTTGGTTTGGATTGGAGCCTTTGGCAAGTGGGAATATTACCCGCGCGTTACAAATAGGGGCTTCTTCCAATATTCCGGTAATCGCGAAGAATATGGGTCGTCGTGCAGTGGATGCGGGAGCCCTGGATGAATTGGTAAAAACGCTGGATGCCCAGCCTGCAACGCTTGACCAACTTCTGGAAGGCATGATAAGTGGAATGGAAGGTAGGGTAGACCTGAAAGCGCCTGCATCCTGGGCGGCAGTTTATGCTAAAATCAAAAATAAAGGCGGCAGAACAGGACAACTTGCAAATGAGATTGCCGGATTGTTTGGCGATACGGAAGTTGCGCAACGTTCCCTGGCTGTGCTGGACGACAAAAATGCGCCGGTGGACCAGCGGAGAAAAGCTCTGCTTTCTCTTTCGGCACAACAGCGGAAAGAATTAATTCCCCGTTTACCGGGTCTCTTTCAGCAATCGCAATTCCGCAGCGATGTAATCCGCGCAATTGCGTCGTTCGACGAAGATGATCTCGGCAAATTTCTATTAAACCAGTACAACAAACTGTCGGGCGAAGAAAAAGCGGAAGCGATTGAAACATTGTCGTCGAGGCCAACTTATGGCTGGCAGCTCACCACTGCTTTGAAAAACAAAAAGATTCCACGGAAAGATGTGTCGGCAAATACAGCGCGCCAATTACGGCGCGTAGTGGGAAGCGGATTTGTGGAGGTGTGGGGACCGATTGATGATAAACCTCGTGACAACAAGGAATTCGCGAAGTATACCAGACTGATGACGGGTGATGACATAAAGAAGGCCGATCTCAATGCAGGCAAACAAATTTTCATGAGTACCTGTGGCCCTTGTCATAAAATGTTTGGGCAGGGAGGAAATATCGGGCCTGACTTAACAGGGTCGAATCGCCAGAATCTCGACTACCTGCTGTTCAATATTCTCACACCGAGCGCGGAAATCCAGGACGATTACCGTATGGTTGTGGTAACAACCCGGGATGGAAGAACCTACAGCGGCAATGTGGTGTCGGAAAATCAACGTCAGCTCACAATGCGCGTTGTTGGCCGGGATGATGTTGTGATAAACAAGTCATCCATCCAATCGAAAGAAGTAACCTCCACCTCGATGATGCCCCAGGGTTTGTTAAACAATTTGTCGGAAGAAGAGACGGTGAACCTGTTGTCGTATCTTCAGAAAGCCAACAAATAAATTTCTGTTGGTTAATTTCTGAACGATTATTTATGACATCCCTACAGCGCCAGATGTTTGCCGAAATGCAAACCAAAGATGTATTTGAAAGATCACAGCAATTTGCTTTCGAGTATGTAGACAGTATTTCTGAACGCAATGTTTATCCCACACCGGAAGCCATCGAAAACATGAAAATGTTTGATGAGGAGTTCCCGGCCACCGTTGGTAGTGCAATCCAGGTAATTGAGCAGCTCAACCGTTATGCTGCTCCGGCCACTGTGGCGCAGATCTACGGCAGGTATTTTGGTTTTGTAGATGGCGGTGCACTGCCTGTTTCAATGGCAGCAAAACAATTATCTACGTTCTGGGATCAGAACACCGCCATGTATGCGCAGAGTCCTGCTGCTGCGCGACTTGAGGTTGTAGTTGAACGATGGCTAAATCAACTATTCCATTTGCCATCCGAAACGGCAGTGGGTTTTGTAAGCGGAACCTCTCCCGCCAATGTTTGTGCACTTGCTGCGGCGCGATTCCGGTTGTATAAAAATCAAGGATGGAATTTCAATGAAAATGGTTTTGCAGGTGCGCCGCCACTAAGAATCGTTGCCGGCCGCGAAGCGCATTCCAGCGTAATCAAGGCCATAGCTTTACTTGGATTTGGAAAAAAGAGTATCGAATTTGTTGAAACCGACGCACAGGGTATAATTATTCCGGACAAACTTCCGAAGCTGGATGATAAAACTATTCTCATACTGCAGGCCGGTAATGTAAACAGTGGCGCATTTGACCGCTTTGATGATATATGTAAAAAAGCACGCGATGCCGGTGCCTGGATTCACATCGATGGTGCATTTGGTTTATGGGCCGCAGTTTCAAACAAGCTTAAACATCTTACTGCAGGTGCTGAACTTGCGCATTCGTGGGCTGCTGACGGGCATAAAACATTGAACACTCCTTATGATTCAGGATTTGTTTTGTGTGTCGATCGTGAGGCACTGACAGGTGCATTGCAGGCGAGCGGAGATTATTTTGTTATCAGCAAAGAACGCGATGGAATGTTTTACTCGCCGGAAATGTCGCGACGCGCACGTGTGTTCGAAATCTGGGCAGCTCTCAAATACCTGGGAAAACAAGGATTGGATGAAATGGTAACAACGTTGCATGAACGTGCCTTGCAATTTGCACGTGAGATTTCCAAAGTACCCGGGTTCAAAGTGATCAACGACGTTGTATTTAACCAGGTTGTTGTGGTAGCAGAATCCGACGAGAGAACTTCAAACGTGTTGAAGAAAATCCAGGAACAGGGTGAATGCTGGGCAGGGGGGTCAGTTTGGCAGGGACGCAAAGTAATCCGTGTAAGTGTGTGTTCCTGGGCAACAACAGAAGAAGATATCAGGCGGAGTGTAGCTTCATTTCGTAGTTGTCTCTGATTGTTGTTTTAGCTTCGAGAAAGTCAGATTTTGTAATGGGATGCCGTTCGGCGAATCAATAACAATCTTTGTATAATCTGAATCGGGAAAAAACACTGCGGTCATAACAGTAAGCCCATCGTCTGCAAACATTTCAACAGAGGCATTGTCGATGTAGAGCTCCATATTCGTTGTAGAATCTTTTGAGATTCGTGGCGCGTTGTGCCTGGCTGCAAATCCTTTTTCAAAGTCTGTTTTGCCCGACTGTGTACGGTCAATATAATATTCGTTTCCTGCTTTGTCGAAGCCAATTACCACTTTCTGACCTTGTGTGTTTGAAAGAGTAATGCTGAAATCGGCGAGATGAGAAGTAGAGAACGACAAACGTGCGGCGCCATCGAGTTTGGGAATTTTCGCAGTGAGGTCAAATCCTGCAGCGGTGACACCGGGAATGCGGACGGTGTCGGTCACCAGTTTTTGTATTTCAGGAGAAACGCTTGACTTAACAGAAAAACTGTTGTCGATTTTTGACAAACTCAAATCACGAGGCAGAGTAGCTGCACCGCGCCACGTTGCAGTCGGCACCTGGTTGGCATATTGCCAATTGTTCATCCATCCCAGAAAGATTTTACGGTCACCGGTATTCGACCACGTAACGCCTGCATAGTTATCCGGACCATAGTCGATCCATCTTGTCAATGTATCCGAAGCAACGAAATTTCTACCGTCAAATCTTCCGGTGAAATACTGGGTGCCCGAACCGCCATTCGGTCCGCCCGGGTTGAGACTCACTATAAGGATCCACACTTCCTCATTTCCAATTTTCAATGGAAACAGGTCAGGACATTCCCATACTCCGCCATGCGCACCGACAGTTTTACCAAATTCACTTTCTTTTTTCCAGTTCTTTAAGTCGGGCGACGAATAGAAAGTTATGCGATCGTAAGTCGCCAGTGCCATGATCCACTTTTTCGATGGATGATGCCAACTCACTTTTGGATCCCGGAAGCCGCCAATACCTGGATTCCGCAACACCGGGTTGTTAGCATACTTCACCCAGGTTTTACCATTGTCGGTACTGTATGCGATACTTTGAAACTGGTGATCATCCCGCCCCTCTTTTTCTCCAACCGGGTCGTGGTGTGTAAATATGGCTACAAGCGGAGCCTTGCCGTCTTTCCCAAAGCCGGAGGTGTTGTTACTGTCTACGACTGCGCTACCGGAAAAAATATAACCAAGACTGTCGGGGTACAATGCTATCGGTTGATGTTGCCATGTAACGAGGTCGCTCGAAGTTGCGTGCGCCCAGTGCATAGGTCCCCAGATGGTACTATCGGGATAATGCTGGTAAAACAAGTGAAAGGTATTGTTGTGAAACACCATCCCATTAGGGTCGTTCATCCACTTTGCCGGCGGAGTAAAATGGATGTACGGCCGGTGTTGTTCGCGTTTTTCTACATCTTTGGAGTTGCACGAGATGAATGCAAGAAAAGAGAGGAAACCGATTGCATGTATTATCAGGAGAGCGTATCTGGTAGCAATAACCACGTTATTCGTTTTTTTTTACAAACGAAAGGTAGTGGTTTTAGC
>JAFAGE010000003.1 GCA_023423015.1 Bacteroidota bacterium | reverse complement strand
CCCGTACCAAAACTAACTGCTTATGAGAAAACTGATTGTATTTATCTATTAGACTCCGATTGAATACAAAGGGTGCGCCCTAATGTGTTAAAAATTCCTAAACATTCGAAGAAACCTTACTACTATTGCGTCTGTTCAAATATAACAGCAGTGCTATTCCCGTGAGCATCAGGAAGGAAGAGATTAATTCTGCCTGTGTGGGATGAAATCCAAAAAGATTGTATTGAGTATTTACCCTGATCTTTTCTATCAAAAATCTTTCAAGGCCATTTACAAAAAGATAAACGGCGAATACTGTTCCGGGTACTGTCAGCCTGCTTCGAACTGCAAATAATACTCCTGTTAAAATCAGGCAGAATATTGTTTCATAGAAAGCAGTAGGATATACAGGTAGCGGCAACTGGCGGCAATATTCTCCCTCGCAATTTTTGATGTTTACCCCTTCGTTGATCACATTATGGGGATAGTTGTATGCGACTATCCAGGTAGGCAGCCACGAAGGAGCCACGGTCGCTTTGTGTTGAACCTGTTCAAGCGAAGTATAACCCGACTGTTCCATATACACGGAACCATAATTTTTCAATGCTTCCGCAAATTGTGTGGTATCGGCCCGACCAACTTTCGCTTCTGGTGTACTGATGTAAGCACTATTCAATATTCCCCAGTCGCCATCACCAGCAACCTGGCAGCCTATACGGCCGATTGCATAAGCCAGCATTAACGCGGGAGCTATCGAATCGGCAAGGTGCCTGACCCCTATCTTGTACCTGCGTGCATAAATAATGATTGCCACGGTAGCACAGATAAGGCCACCGTAAAAGGTGAGGCCGCTGAAAGAAAGTAAGGCCGTAATGGGATCTTTCCAGAACTCATCCCAATTTTCAAGGTTGTGAAAGATCTTAGCCCCCAGGAAACCGAAAATGGCGGCGAGAATGACCAGGTCGCCCACCCTGTCGTGCGGCCATATACGAATGGTTCTCTCTTCCGGCTTCGCAAGTTTCTGCTTGTTCTTTTCAAAATATTTGACGCCGGCGAATAATACTCCGAGCAATAACCCTGCAGGCAGGTTGCCTTCACCTGAAAAGATGAATGCAGGAGGATCAGCAGAAACATCATCCGGCGCAAAAAACAACCCGATGATCTTATATCCGAGTAAAAATCCGAGGATAAAGTTAGTAGCAAGTTCACCCATTGTTGCTGGTCTTCCCACAACAATGCGGCTCTCAGCAGCCTGCATTAATCCCAACCTCTCCCTCCTTCTCAGTTCACGGGTGAGCACCCAGGCCGCGGCGAGAAATGCGATTGCAACAAAAAATCCAAACGAATTAAAGAAACGCAGCGGCGTCCACTCAACTCCAAACAGGTCTTCAAAGGCATAGTAGAGGTTAGGATACATGAATTGAAGGGGTTTTATTGGCTAGCAATATTCTTCGAAAGCTGCAATGAGGTTTTGGGCGATCATGTTGGCCGAGCGACCCTCAATCATGTGCCTTTCGATAAAATGCACCAATTGACCATCCTTAAATAATGCAATAGAAGGTGATGACGGAGGATAAGGTAAAAGGTTCTGGCGAAGCGTTTGAACCGCATCGATATCGAATCCTGCAAAACTGGTTGCAAGATAATCAGGTTTCTTTACGCTGTTCGACACCGCCATAAGCACACCTGGACGCGCAGTACCTGCTGAGCAACCACAAACCGAATTGATCACTACGAGGCTGGTACCTTCTTTTTTCAGCTGATTTTGTACATCTTCCGGAGTCAGCAGCTCCACAAAGCCATTTTCAGTAAGTTCTTCCTTCATCGGAATCACAAGTTCTGCTGGATACATATCTACAGTAATTTGATTATTAACAAGGTTGCAAAGGTAGGATTTTGAGGTGAGACGTATGAAGTGAAAGGTGAGTGGTGAAAGGTGAAAATTGAGCGCCAGATTTATACCCTCCTGATTTTCCATTCTCAGGGATAGACGCCAGTATGGCATTCAATCAACACCGAATACGCCAAAATGACCTGTTTCTTCCATCGGTACACGCTTTGATCCATGGAAAGCAAATTCAAAACTTTAAAATAAGAGTACCATGACACATGTTCAATTCAATAACCGGCCTGTGAAGTTTAATAAGTTATTCGATGAATTCTTCCAGTTTCCTAATACATGGCCGAATTCCTCGCATGTTGCAGGTGTTCCCGCAACCAACGTGTTCGAAACACCGTCTACTTACCATCTTGAGCTGAACGCGCCAGGCAGAAACAAGGAAGATTTTAAAATCAACCTCGACAAAGACCTGTTGACCATCAGCTATGAGAAAGCCGAAGAAAAAACAGAAGAAAGCGGTGTTGTTCGTCGCGAATTCTCTATCCGCAGTTTCAAGCGTAGCTTTAGCCTCGACGAGAAGATTGATGTGAACAACATTCAGGCAAAATATGAAAACGGGATTCTCAAAATTGATCTGCCCAAAAAAGCAGAAGTGATCCAGGAGCCGAAACAAATCAGTATCAGCTAAGTTATCGACCGATGACGTAGAAATAATCCCAATTAGCTGAAAAGCAATTGGGATTTTTTTACACATTATAAATTAACTTCGCGCAACATTTTTCAAGTACACCCCAATGAGAAAAAAACGCATTAGTTTTTTATTCGCATTGCTGGCAGCATCTGTATCCTTGATAGCCGTGGAAGCCACTGGCCAGGAACTCAGCCAAACGGATACCCTACCCGTGAAGCATGCCGATAGCGTTGTGAAACAACAACCGGCAGACACCGTGTTGCGTATCACAAACCTGAATCCGTACTTTACTCTCCACGTAGATTCCCTGCTTCAGTACCAACTTGAGATCAATAAGAATCCTTCAAAATACTATTGGTACATCCGTAATTCACCTGTGGGCGTAAGGCTCAATAAAGACGATGGAACCCTTACTGTAAAAGTGCAGAAATCATTCTTCCTCTCGGGAAAACTGAAGTACGACAATGAATACAAGGTATCGGTGGGTGTTCAAAGTCTGACAGACCCAACTGATAAGGTTGACACATCACTTACCATCGTTTTCTTTAATACCGATGTTATTCCATCTCGGGTGAAACCTTCCGTCAGTGGAACGCTTTACGTTGAAGAAGGAGAAACGGTCAACTTCAAGGTTCAGTGTGAAAACGGCAGCTTCCCTATTGAAAACATCACCTTCTTTTCCAATACGCCGCTCATCAATTATTCGGTTATACGTGAGTGTAACCAGGACTTCAGCTGGTCGCCCGGGTTTGATTTTGTTAAAGAAAGCGACTCGTCCAGGGTGCGTGTTGTGAACCTTAGCTTCGTGGGCTCTACCAGGTTTAGTTCGAAAGATACTGCCGTGGTGCGCATCGTTGTGCGCGACGCGCTGAACTACCCGCTTGCACTTGAAGAATACAACAAGCAGGTGAAGGCAGTGAGCACATACATCCTTCAGCTGAAATACACGTTCCTGCAACTTGATAAAACGGTTAAGAAAACCAAAAGCACAAGAACAACCTTCGACATTACCGGGTCTGCCACTGCCCTTTCGGGAAGCATCCTCACATCGTCGACAAACGAATCAACCCAGAAAACGGGACGGGTTCTTCCAAGCGTAGGTGTGTCGCTGGTTCCGGTAAAAGAAGCTGTGGCTCCTCCAAAAACATTCGACCAGAACCAGGCTTCGCTGATTCGTTCTTCGATCAAAAGGTTGGAATACATGCTGCGTGATAACAGCCTTATCGGCGACCGCGACAGCCAGATCATGAGTAAAGCAAACCGCCTGAAAGAAGAATTAAAACAGATTCAGATTCAGCTGATAGACATCCCCATCGAGATCACCAACAATATGACCGAGGAGGAATTGAACCAATACTTCAATAGTCCTCGTGTAAACAGGAAGTATCGCATCAAGAAAAGATAATCAGCAAAGGTTATTTGGTGTCGTAGCCCAGGATCTTAAGCATACTCTGGGCAGTTTGCTCCTTTGCGTAGACCCAGTCCACAATTTTCCCATTTTTGTCGTGATCCACAATGATGTGTTTGGGCGAAGGAATGAGGCAATGTTTAATGCCGCCATATCCGCTAATCTGGTCCTGGTATGCTCCGGTGTGAAAGAAACCAACATACAGAGGTTCTCCGTTGGTAATCTTCGGAAGAAACACTTCATTCACGTGTTCTTCAGAGTCGTAGTAATCATGGCTGTCGCATGTGATACCTCCCAATACAACGCGCTGGTATTCTTCGTCCCATTTATTTACCGGCAACAAAAGAAATTTTTCACCAATGCCCCAGGTATCTGGTAGTGTAGTAATAAATGAGGAATCGATCATGTACCAGCACTCGCGATCGTTCTGCATCTTTTCGCCGATCACACTATAAATGTGCGCCATGCTCTCCCCTACGGTGTAACTACCGAATTCGGTGAAGATATTTGGCATCGGCACTTTATTCTTCTTGCACGCCTTCTTGATGTTGCCGACAATTTCGTTGATCATGAACTGGTAGTCGTATTCGAATCCCAGCGAATGTTTGATAGGAAATCCTCCGCCGATATTGATAGAATCAAGCTCAGGACAAATTTTCTTAAGCTGGCAATAAAGGTTGATGATTTTATTCAGTTCGCTCCAGTAATAGATATCGTCTTTGATGCCTTTGTTGAGGAAGATGTGAAGCATCTTCAGCTGGAAGCGGTCTTCGTTACCTTCTATTTTGTCTACATAGAATTCAAGAATATCGCGGGCGCGGAAGCCTAGTCTCGAAGTGTAAAATGGAAATGTTGGTTCTTCTTCTGCGGCTACCCTGATGCCAAGTTTGAAAGGGACCTTCACCGACTTCTTATATGCCTGGATCTCGTCGGCATTATCGAGAATCGGTACTACATTTTTGAAGCCATTGTTTAAAAGGCCTGCAATTCTGCTGGTGTACGACTTCTGTTTGTAGCCGTTGCAGATGATGTATGTTTCCTTATTTATCTTTCTCTTTTCGTAGAGTTTCTTGATGATCTCGATGTCGTATGCGTAGGAAGTTTCAAGGTGAATGTCGTGCTTCAGCGCTTCTTCTACCACGAAGGAGAAGTGGGAGCTCTTCGTACAGTAGCAATAATGATACTGTCCTTCATAGCGGTGCTTTCTCATTGCGTTGGCAAACATCTTCTTTGCCTTGTTGATCTGCATCCCGATTTTCGGCAAATAGGTCAGCTTCATCGGCGTGCCGTACTTTTCTATCAGCGCTTTCAGGTCCAGGCCATTGAAATAGAGGTTCCCATCGATTGTTTCAAAGTCTTCCTGCGGGTAGTTGAACGTTTGCTTAACCAGGTCCGTGTACGAATTGTTCATGAACTGGTTCGGAGAGTTAACGGCCATTTACATCAAGATACAGTGGTTAGTGTCACCGCACCGCGGCAAAAATAATTGTTTGGGGAAATAAAAGGCACAAAAAAACCGGGTGCTTGTTGCATTGCCCGGTATTCTTTATCGAAGGATATAAGTTACTTCACTGAAGCTATGAGTTGCCTGAACGACTCAGGTTCGTTCATAGCGAGATCGGCCAGGATCTTACGGTCGAGGGTAACTCCTTTTTCATTCAACAGGTGAATGAACTGGGAGTATGTTAAACCTTCTTCTCTCACGGCGGCGTTTATACGTGCGATCCACAAAGCACGGTATTCACGTTTTTTAAGTTTGCGTCCTACATATTTATAGGTAAGACCCTTTTCCATCACGTTCTTGGCAACGGTATAAACGTTCTTACGTTTTCCGTAGAACCCTTTGGCAGCCTTCAGGATCCTTTTTCTTCTTGCCCTGGAAGCAACTGCATTTACTGAACGAGGCATATGATAATAATTTTAAAGTTGAAGTTGATCTTTTAAACGATGTGGTTGTTCACTACTATTTTAAACGCAACAGGCGTTTTACGAAATCGAGGTTCGACTTATGTACGATACCGTCTTTGTTCAGGGCGCGTTTGCGCTTTTTCGACTTCTTTGTAAGAATGTGACGCTTAAAAGACTTCTGATGCGTGATTTTGCCCGAGCCGGTTACCTTGAACCTCTTTTTGGCGCTCGAGTTGGTCTTTACCTTTGGCATTTTACCTGGTTTTACTTTTACACCCTGCTGGCGTTCCGCACCGGCGGACACTTATGGAGCCTTGTGGGTAATCCCGTTAAATCGGGAAAGGCCGGCAAAGCTAAGCCAAAAAAGTTAATTTTCAGGCATCTTTTTGCAAAAAAACGACCTCCAAACCGTTATTTTGCTCCATGAAAAATTTGATGTTGCTTGCTATTGCCGCAATTTCACTGATTTTCACGTCGTGTGGAAACAAAAGATCCGGCAAACCCCGAATTCTCGTCTTCTCCAAAACCGTAACCTTCCGTCACAGCTCCATCCCCCTGGGTAAGGCAGCTATCCAGAAACTGGGAACCGAAAACGACTTCCTGGTAGATACTACGGAAGACGCCTCCTACTTCAATGAAGATTCTCTGAAGAATTACTCTGCAGTCGTATTCCTCAATACCACTGACACGAAGGATTCATTGTTAAATCATTACCAGCAAAATGCCTTTGAACGCTATATACAGGCGGGCGGCGGCTTTGTAGGCATCCACGCAGCCACCGATGCCGGATACCAGTGGGGATGGTACAACAGGCTGGTAGGCGCGAACTTTCTCAGCCACCCCGAGCAGCAGGAAGCCCTGCTTAACGTGATCGACAAAAATCATCCCTCGACAAAACACCTTCCGGACCAATGGAAGCGATTTGACGAGTGGTACAACTTCAAAAAACTGAACCCGGATGTTCACGTCCTGATTTCCATTGATGAGAAATCGTACAAGGGCGGCGAAAATGGCGCCAATCATCCGATGGCATGGTACCACGAATACGATGGCGGCCGCGCATTTTACACGGCACTGGGACATACAGATCAATCGTACCAGGATGATAATTTCCTGAAACACGTGTTGGGTGGAATTCAATATGCCATCGGCGAAAACAATAACCTCGATTATTCGAAGGCACGAACAGCCAAAGCACCGGAAGAAGAAAGGTTTGCGAAAGTAGTACTGAAGGAAGGAACCTTTTTTGAGCCTACCGAAATGACCATACTCCCGAGCGGCGACATTCTGATTGCACAGCGTCGCGGTGAAGTGTTGTTATACAAACCATCAGACACTTCGCTAACGCTGGCAGGGTTTCTCGATGTATATCACAAAACATCTACTCCAAACGTGAATGCAGAAGAAGGATTGTTGGGCATTCAGGCCGACCCTGACTTTGCAAAAAACAATTTTGTGTACCTGTTTTATTCTCCCAAAGACACATCGGTAAACCGTCTTTCACGATTTGTATTCAGGGATAATAAAATCGATTCATCTTCGGAAAAAATTATTCTCCAGTTTTATTCGCAGCGCGAAATCTGCTGCCACACCGGCGGTTCAATCGCATTCGGAAAAGACAGAACATTGTTTCTGTCTACAGGTGACAACACCACCCCTTTTGACGAACCTGGACAGAAATACGTCCACAAAGGATACGGCCCACTCGATGACCGTCCGGGTCATCTGCAATACGATGGTGCAAGGTCGGCAGGGAACACCAACGACCTGCGCGGAAAGATATTACGCATACGTGTAAACGAAGATGGCAGCTACACAATTCCTGAAGGCAACCTCTTTCCACAAGGCCAGGATAAAACCAAACCCGAAATCTACGTGATGGGTAACCGAAATCCTTACCGGATTTCCGTAGATAAGCAATCCGGCTTTTTATACTGGGGTGAGGTTGGTCCTGATGCTGCGCGCGACACTGC
>JAFAGE010000088.1 GCA_023423015.1 Bacteroidota bacterium | reverse complement strand
CTCTTAATGAGCTTTTCATCCTTGTAAATACCGCGTGCAGCAAGGAAGAAAAATACAATCATTATCACCGGAAGGATTGCACCTATCTGGTATGATCCTGTGGTTAGTCCGTATTTGGGCTTGAGTGAATTTTCAACAACATAGTATTCGAGAAACAGGTAGCCAATGGAAAGGAGCACACCGACTACCGACAACTTAAACTGAAGCTTTCGGTTCTTAAACAAAAAGATACAGATCAGGGCCAGGGTTCCAAGAAGTATTACAACTATTGCCAATGGCAGGTTATCGGCAAGCGGCACAGCGAGCTCGCTACCCGTGGCTGTTTTTCCCACAAAAAGTGTAAGCTGCGAAGTTGCAAATGCGGTTAGCGCTACTATGACAAGCCAGAGGGATTGTATACGTTGGATCATGTTGAATGCGATAAGTGAATGTGAATGGTGAATGGTAAATAAGTATTCAGAATTACCATTAAGTTAGCCCAATTCGGGATAAAGAGGAAATGCCTTCATCAATTCATTCACTTCTTTTGCAATGCTTTCGAGTTTTGCATCGTCATCCGCATTTACGAGGGCGCGATCCATAAAATCTACTACACTTTCCATGTGTTCCTCTTTCATACCACGGCTGGTGATAGCCGGCACACCGATCCTGACGCCGGAAGTCACGAATGCAGACTTGTCGTCATAAGGAACCATGTTTTTATTCACAGTTATATCAGCCTTACCTAAAACGCTTTCGGCCTTTTTGCCGCTGATATTTTTATTGCGGAGGTCGATCAGCATCAGGTGGTTGTCTGTTCCTCCCGATACGATGTTGTAGCCTCTTTTATTCAAAGCTTCCGACATTGCCTTTGCGTTGCTGATGATCTGCTTCGCGTATGAAGTGAATGAAGCGTCGAGTATTTCTCCGAATGCGATTGCTTTTGCTGCAATGATATGTTCGAGAGGACCGCCTTGTGTTCCGGGAAACACTCCCATGTCGAGCAGGTTACTCATCGGGCGAATATTGCCTTTTACGTCTTTCAGGCCGAAAGGATTATCGAAGTCTTTTTTCATCAGTATGATACCACCGCGCGGTCCGCGAAGTGTTTTATGCGTTGTTGATGAAACAAAGTGACAATGTTCAAACGGTGAGTTGAGCAAACCTTTTGCGATTAATCCCGCAGGGTGAGCCATATCGCACATTACGAATGCTCCGATGCTATCGGCAATCTCACGAATTCTTTTATAGTCCCAGTCGCGGCTGTAAGCAGAAGCTCCGCATATGATAACTTTTGGCTTTTCTTTTTTCGCCACAGCTTCCATCATGTCGTAGTCAACCAGTCCATCCTCTTTTTTCACTCCATAAAATACGGGATGATAGAGTTTGCCGGAGAAGTTAACCGGTGAACCGTGGGTCAGGTGACCACCCATGCTGAGGTCGAGCCCGAGAATTTTATCGCCGGGATGAAGTATGGCGAGTAGAACGGCTGCGTTTGCCTGGGCGCCGGAGTGCGGCTGCACGTTGGCATATTCGCAATTAAAAATCTGTTTGAGGCGGTCGATCGCGAGTTGTTCGGTCTGGTCGACGATCTCGCAACCGCCATAATACCTTCTTCCGGGATATCCTTCTGCATATTTGTTCGTCATCACGTTTCCCATTCCCTGGATTACCTGGAGAGAAGCAAAATTTTCGGACGCTATCAGTTCAATTCCTCTTCTTTGACGTTCAAGTTCTTTTCTGATCAGGTCGAAAACAGCAGTATCTTTTTGCATGAAATTATATTGAATATGTGCAGCGAACAGGCCGCAAAAATAATGAGATGGGGGATATAAAAATGCACTACTTTCACGAAAGAAATGAAAGCGATCATTCCAGTGGCTGGTGCCGGCACCAAGTTGCGTCCGCATACCTATACACAGCCAAAAGCTTTAATTCCGTTAGCAGGCAAAACAATCCTAAGTATTATAGTTGATCAGCTCCGCGAAGCGGGGATCACTGAATTTATATTCATTATCGGCTACCTTGGCGATAAGATCAGGGACTACGTTAATGATAAATATCCTGACCTGAATGCTCATTTTATTAATCAGAACGAGCGGCAGGGGATAGGACATGCCATTTTACTCACCCGTAATTTTGTTGATGGCGACGATGTGTTTATCGTACTTGGCGACACCATCTGCGAATACGATGTAGAAGAAGTTCTTGCGCGTCCTACTTCAGCACTTGGGATCAAGCGTGTTGACGATCCACGTGATTTCGGGGTGGCCGAAATCGGTGAAGATGGATTTATTTCGCGGGTAGTTGAGAAACCGCAGATTCCGAAATCGAATATGGCGCTGGTTGGTATCTATCTTATAAAAGATAGCCGGCAGCTATTCGATTGCCTGGAAAATAATATACGCAACCTTGTTAAGAGCCGCGGGGAGTTCACCATTACCGATGCCATTGAATGTATGATCGCCAATGGGGTTAAATTCCAGTCGTTCAAAGTGCAGAACTGGTTCGATTGTGGGAAGAAGGACACCCTCCTGGAGTCGAATGCCACCCTGCTCAAGAAGTTTGGAGGACTTATCGCGAAAGAACATCATTTTGACAATTCCATCATCGTGCCGCCGGTGAGTATTGCCCCGGGGTGCGACATTAGGAATTCCATTATTGGTCCCAACGTAACTATTGGTGAGAAAACGAATATCAGCCACTCCGTTATTAAAGATTCTATCATCGGCTCATTTGCCGACCTCACAGACATTGTACTAACCAAAAGTCTTATCGGGAGCGATACCGACATCAAAGGGGAGAGCCGCAGCCTGAATATCGGCGACAACACCGAGAT
Organism: Bacteroidota bacterium; assembly: GCA_023423015.1. GTDB lineage: Bacteria > Bacteroidota > Bacteroidia > Chitinophagales > Chitinophagaceae > Flavitalea. The sequence continues at coordinate 1,798 of JAFAGE010000088.1, read as the reverse complement.
TGACCTGGGCGAAAGCTGACCATTGTTAACAGGTTTTTACCTTTCGCAATGTTGGCGGGTACCGGTTTTTCAGGTATTTTCACGGCCGGATGTAACATTTTGGGTAGCCGTGATGTCTTACTATGGTATAACCCTGAACTTATCAGTATGAAACGATTGAGACTCTTCATTCTTCTACTGGGCCTGCTCCCCCTCTCCAACTGCGTATTTGCGAATCAGGATGGTGATGGATCAAGGGAATCGGGAATTACAGGTTCTGTATCCGATGCCATTTCTAAAAAGCCGGTAAAAGGCGTTATCATTTCCATTGCATCGAAAGATAAGGTGAAGAAGTTTGTTACCACCGACGAATCCGGCAATTTCACCATTCCCAAACTTCCCGCGGGCGAGGTTACCATCATCCTCGAAAAGAAAGGCTACAAAACCTATCGCAAAGAAAAGTTTGTGATCCGCGAGGGAACCCAGGTGAAACTTAAAGTTGACTTGAATAACGAGAAAGAAATTGAAGACATCAACCTTTTCCATCCACTGCTGCGCATGATGGAAAGCTGATTACTAAGATCTCGTTGTCCACTTCCACATTTCTTTCCAGGTGATTTTCTTTCCATAAAGCAGTATGCCTGTACGGTAAATTTTCGCACTCACCCAGGTGGTGAACAGGAAGCCACCAATCATCAGCAGCATACTCAGAATAAGTTGCCAGTAAGGCACCGTTTCAGGAACACCAAATGGAATACGTGCCATCATTACTACAGGTGCAAAGAATGGAATGAGGCTACTCCAAACTGCAAGTGAGCCTTCGGGTTGATTGATGGATTGCATCATCATTACAATGGCAAGGATGATTGGCATTGTTACCGGGAACATCAGGCTTTGTGTGTCCTGGAAATCCTCGTTGATGGCACTGCCTACCGCGGCGAACAGTGATGCGTAAAACAGGTAACCGAATAGGAAATAGAAGAGAAAACATCCAATGATTAATGGCAGGTTCACTTTATCGAGGTCGGCCATTATCGAAGCTTGTTGTTCAGGCGATGCCCCCGCAGCGGTATCAGCCGGAATAGGTAAGAAGAGAAAGGCTGCAGAAGAAAAGATCAGGATGAGGACCAGCCACATCAGGAACTGAGTTAAGCCAACAGCGCCAATGCCGAGAATTTTTCCCATCATCAGCTGAAAAGGTTTAACAGATGAAATGATGATCTCTGCTATGCGGCTGGTTTTTTCTTCCGACACCCCACGCATAACCATAGTGCCGTATATAAGTATGGTGATGTATATCAGGAAAGAAGAGATGTAGCCTGAGATGTATGCTATACCAAGATTTTCCTTGGGAAGATTACCCTGCTCCATCATGGTGTCGGCCATTGCCTTGCCTTTGTCGGGCGCATTGGCGCTGAAGTAGGCGATAGTAGCAATTAATCCAACAAAAAAGAGTGGCGTGAGAATGGTGGAAAGCACGAACGATTTACTACGTACGCGTACCAGGTATTCTCTTTTTACAATCAGCCAGATCTTGTTCATGTGTTAGTTCATTTCAATAAACTGTCGTGTTTGTGGTGTGCCTTCTACAAGCCGAATGAAGATGTCGTTCATTGAAGGAAGCAATTCATAGAAGCCGGAAATGTTTACGTTTCTCGAGAGGAACCAGGTCAACACATCGTTGGGTTTGTATGCTTCGCGAATTTTCACGATCATCTTGTGTTCGCCCACGTGGTCTTCTTCGCGCTCAAACATTCCCCGGGCATTCGCGTTGATCACTTCAAATGGCATTGACTCATCTTCTTCGGGTTGGTGGTCG
>JAFAGE010000371.1 GCA_023423015.1 Bacteroidota bacterium | reverse complement strand
GCTATATGGAACAGTAAAACAAATGTTCATAATCCCATGATCGACCAGGATGGCCGTGTATGGATTACTGCAACTGTGCGTCCTTCAGATAATCCTGATTTCTGTAAAGAAGGTTCTGATCATCCATCAGCAAAGGCTTTCCCGGTTGATAATTCATACAGGCAACTCGGCGTGTATGATCCCAGAACCGGCAAGTATACACCAATCAATACATGCTTCAGTACGCATCACCTGATGTTTGCCGAAGATTCAAACAATACGCTGTGGACAAGCGGAGGTGGTTCCGTGGTAGGCTGGCTTGATACCAAAAAATATCTTGAAACCGGCGATGAAAAGGCTGCCCAGGGATGGACGCCTCTTATCCTCGACTACAATGGCAATGGGAAAAGGGATGCATACACAGAGCCCAATGCGCCTGCTGATCCATCGAAAGACAAGAGAATTAATAAAGGCTTGTATGCTGCGTCACCTGCTCCCGACGGATCTGTATGGGGTTCAAACCTTGGATACCCGGGTGGATTGGTTCGTATGACCCCTGGTTCAAACCCGACTGAGACGGCTCTCGTTGAATATTTCGAACTTCCTCTGAATGAAAAGGGAGAACCTGTAGAAGGATTTTCTCCACGTGGTATGGATGTAGACCGGAATGGAGTTGCATGGGTAGCACTTGCAAGCGGACATATGGCGAGCTTTGATTGCAGAAAATGTAAGATTCGGAACGGACCCAAAGCAACCGGCCAACACTGCCCTGAAGGATGGACATTCTACACAGAACCACTACCCCAGTTCAAAAACCTGGACCTTCCCGGAAGCGCAGAGTCGAGTTATTACACATGGGTAGACCAGTTTAATACACTGGGCCTGGGAGAAAATACACCCATAAACACCGGCAATGAATCTGAAGGCCTGTTGGTATTGAAGGATGGAAAATGGGTTGTATTGCGTGTTCCATATCCAATGGGATTCTACACCAAGTGGATGGACGGACGCATAGATAATGCCGATGCCGGTTGGAAGGGTCGCGGCTTATGGGCAACCATCAGTACCCGCGCACCTTTTCACATGGAAGGTGGAAAAGGTACGTCGAGTAAAGTGTTTAAATTCCAGATACGCCCCGATCCGCTGGCGAAGTAATAATCAGCAAGCGTAAGCTCTACGCGTGCTCATGAACACCTTCAACTATTTCTTCAACCATCTTCCTGTTGAAGGCATCGAGGTCTTTCGGGCTGCGGCTTGTCACCAGTCCTTTGTCTACCACTACTTCTTTGTCTTCCCAGTTTACCCCTGCATTGACCAGGTCGGTTTTAATGGAAGAGTATGAGGTCATGGTTCTTCCGCGCAGTAACCCGGTTTCAATTAATAGTTGCGGACCATGGCATATTGCAGCTACTGGTTTTCCGGCTTCCAAAAACCATTTGGCAAAATCCACGCACTTTTGGTTCAGGCGCATTGTGTCCGGGTTCAGTACGCCACCGGGAACTACAAGCGCGTCGAAACTATCGGGATCCGCGGCATCGATGTTAATGTCTACCGGCAATTCTATTGACCAATGATCATGATCCCAGGCTTTTACCTTATCCTTTTGTGGAGACACGATCGACACTTCTGCTCCTGCTTCTTTGAGCACCTTCAATGGTGATGTAAGTTCCACTTCTTCGAACCCGTTTTCTGTTATAATCGCTACTTTCTTTCCTTTCAGATTTCCTTGTGCCATAACTAACGTTTTTTGTTGTTCAGAAATACGTTTGCGTGCATTTATAAGCAAAAATGAGACCGCGGGAACCTCCGCTGAGTTCCTGCCAAGATGAAGAAGCTTCATTGTTCACCGTACAAGGAACAATGCCCGCAGTATTTATTAAATTGTATGGGTTATGCAGAAGCTCCCCACCATTAAAGAAATTGCCCTGCGCCTGAACGTTTCCATTTCTACCGTATCGCGGGCACTTAAGGATCATCCGAGAATCGGCCTTGCCACACGTATGCGTGTGAAACAGCTCGCAAAGGAGCTCGACTATGAACCAAACAACCAGGCAATTCAATTCAGAAAAAAGCGCACAGCAGTTATCGGCGTTGTACTTCCTTACATACGCGAAGACTTTTTTTCAGATGTAATTAGTGGAATTGAAATCGCTGCCACTCAGCATGAATACACCATATTGTTTGGACAAAGTTTTGATAATTACGACCGCGAAAAGAAAGTGGTAGAAACGATGAAGAAACAACGCGTAGACGGAATTATTATATCACTTGCAAAAGAAACAGTGAGGTACGATCATTTGCAGGGTTTAAAGAAATACGGAATACCAGTAGTGTATATCGACCGCGTGCCAGCACTTTCAAATGTAAACAAAGTGTATTGCGACATTTACAATGGCACCATCGAAATGATCAGCTGGCTGTTCGACAGAGGGTATAAACGCATTGGTCTTGTAAATGGCCCACGCGAAATGCAGGCGTGCAAGGAACGCCTGAAAGGATATATGGATGGAATTTCGCGGAGAAAGATGAAAGTGAATATGCAGTATGTGGAGAACACAGATTTTTCAAGAGAAAGCACATACAATGCAGTAGAGAAACTCATCTCACTAAAAACACCGCCGAACGCAATTGTAACATTCAACGACTATGTACACCTCGATGTGGTGCAGTTTGCTCATGCGCATAACATCCGGATCAATAAAGACATTCTTTTCCTGAGCTATGCCAATCGCCCGATCACCAGCCATATTACTCATCCGCCGCTTGGTTCGGTGGAGCAATATCCTTTTCTGCAAGGTGATCGCGCAATGCAGATGATGATGAAAATCCTGGATAAAGAAGAAGTAAACGACAACGGGGAGGAAATCTATTTTACGGAACAAGTTCCCTCGCGGCTGGTAATGCACCCAATGTCCGCAGCTATGTAACAGGTAGAGTCGCCCACCGCACTCCACCCTCCACCCTCCGCCCTCCGCCCTTATGAAAGTTCAATCGGTTGCGCATAACATTTCCACATATGCATGGTACATTTAAAGCAGCATTAAACTTAATAAACGCCTGGCATTGAATCCGCCGTAACATGAGCTATAAACTTCGATTTACACAAAAATTCAAGCAGGAATTTATCAACGAATACCTCGAGCTCGAAAGGAAATTTGAGCAGCTGGAAAAGGAAACTCCGGAGTTTCCAAAAGGAAAACGTTATCTGCCGTATATAGGACGCGAAAGCTCTGATACGCTGATTTGGGAATGCGACTTTCCGACCCTTCATGAAGCACAGCATGCATTGGCGCTCATGCTCGCCGACAACAGGCACGAAGAATTGTTTGCACAACAAGCACGGTACATACTCGGAACACACACCGAGATATTTAAACCCTACGTCTCCTGAATGTTGACAGCCTGGGGTCAATAAATTCCCAGGTATATAAGAAATATGACGCAGATAAATAATAAAGATCTTTTTAACTGGTGCAAAGTTTCTGCAGATAAACTAGAGAAACATCCCGCATTGAAGATACCATTCCGGATGGTTGAAGATTCAGCGGCTATGGGAGAACTCATGGCGAAGGAGCTGGTTGTTGAAATCAGGAACGCTTTCATTGCCGGTGTTCCCTTCCGTGCGATACTTCCATGTGGTCCGAAATGCTGGTATGCTCCGTTTGCCCGAATGGTTAATGAAGAAAAACTTACGCTGCATCATGTTACCGTTTTTCACATGGATGAATGCCTTACATGGCAGGGTAAATTACTTCCCAGGAACCATCCATATAACTTCCGGACATTCATGGAAAAATATTTTTACGATCCGATAGCTCCGGAACTCGGTGTTCCTCTGTCTCAGCGGGTATTTCCCGAACCTTCCCGTATCGATGAAATCAAATCGCGGATAGCAGAGTTGCCGATAAGCATAACTATTGGTGGCTGGGGCCAGGATGGGCACGTGGCGTATAATCAAACACGGAGGCATTCATTCAGCGCAATTACCATCGAACAACTTCTGCAATCGGAACTGCGTGTGCAGGAAAATAATTACGACACCATAATCGCACTTGCGAACCGGAGTTTCGGAACAGCATATCAATTCGTTCCGCCAATGTCGATCACTTTGGGTTTGAAAGAATGTTTATCGGCACGTAAAATCCGTCTGTATAGCGACACTGGTGCATGGAAACAAACTGCATTGCGGGTGGCGCTTTTTTCCGAACCTACTGTTGAATATCCCATCACGTTGTTGCAGACGCACGACGATGCACTTATTACCGCAACAAAAGAAACTGCAAGTCATCCAATATCTCTCGAACCGGATTTGCAATACGAAGACTTGATAGTATGAACAGATTAAAACCTGTCCGGTCATCCAGCTACTATTATGATAACATTATCGGCACCGGAGGTATCGGCTCGGGTATATTTTTTCTTTTGGAACAGGACCACACTCTCGGCCGCAATGAGAGCCGGTTAGGAAAGCTTCTTCCTTACAAAGACTATTGCAAACAGCATATCATCCTTCACTATATTTCCGTGTTGCTCAAAGCAGGAACACCGCAGGGGATTAATGTTTTCCCGATCGGTAAGGTGGGTAATGATGAGGCCGGAAAACTGTTGGTGGATCAGATGCGGTCTGTAGGCATGGAGCTATCCAATGTTCAGTTGATTAATGACTCCCGGACGTTGTTTAGTGTGTGTTTCCAGTATCCTGATAAATCGGGAGGCAACATCACCACGAGTAATGGTGCATCTGCATTGGTTAAACCCAACGATGTTGATGCCTTTTTTGAAAAAGGCAGGAAGAATGCTGCAGGTGAACGATCCATTTTTCTCGCTGCTCCCGAGGTTTCTGTCGAAACCAGGATTCGTTTGCTTGAACATGGAAGAAAAGCAGCGGGACTTAACATTGCATCTGTTCTATCGGGTGAAGTTGATCATTTTCGTCGAAAGGGCGGATTTGCATTAACTGATATTCTTTCGATAAATATAGATGAGGCCGCGGCAATTGCGCTGATGCCTGGCGAAAATTGCTCAAAAGAAGATGTAATAGATAACTGTATCAGCAACCTCAGAAGAGATAACCCAGGCATTTCTGTATTAATTACAGATGGAGCGAACGGAGTCTATTCGTTCAGCCATGGAAAGCTAACATATCGTCCCGGATACAAAGTAGAAGTATTATCGACCGCAGGTGCGGGCGATGCATTTCTCGCGGGAACAATCTGTGGTCTATGTTGTGGTTTGGAGATTCACCCGGAAGATCTGCAGCAGCCGGGAGCAGTTGACCTGGGTATACTCCTGGCGGCATTCTCAGTTACAACGGCTGATACGATAAATATGAATGCGAATGCGGCTTCTTTAAAGGAATTCGCGCATACAGTGGACGCAGAAAAAAAATTGTTGCAGATATTTTATTAAGAGGATTGATGTTTTAGAATAGTTAGAAGCGGAACTATATGAAAGATAGCGTTGAACAACTCTGGGCAAAAACAGGTAAGGCCATAACTTCAATAGAAGATGTGATACCGGAGAAGAACATTATGGTGTTCTCCCCTCATTTCGATGATTTTCTATTTATGCTTGGCGGGTATGTTTCTGAACTAAAAAATGCCGATGCAATCAATACGAAGAACTTCCATGTTAAAATCCTTTTTTCCCGAAGCAATTATCTTGCAAGAACAGGAGCAGGAAATGCAGATACCAGCCTTGATCGTATAAAGCTGGCCACAGGAAAGAGACTACTTGAAGATCAGAACTGTATGGACGAACTTCTTGGTGCGTTTAATTATACGTATGAGTTGGTTGGTGAAACGGAATGTTTCGCACGAGGTAAAATATTGAAAGAAGGTGCGATGGAGTTTCCTCATGGAATGTATGAAGATTTTGATGCCCTTGATAAAGAAATTTTCGAACGCATGAAAGATCGGATAAGCAGGTTGGCTTCCCTGCAGGATACGGCTTTGGTTTTCCCGATTGCATTCAAGGAACACATTGATCACTTTATTACGAGAGAAGCTGCTATTACCGTTGCAAACCAAAAAGCTACAGGCAATGGAGCGCGTTTCTACTTCCACGAAGACAAACCTTACGGTGGCATAGCAACGGCGGAAGAACAGCAAAGGATTCTTGGTTTTATTGAACAACAGAAGCTGGAACCGAGAACATATGAATTCGACCCTGAGATCATGATAACTCTGGCTTTCAAACACTATGTAAGCCAGGTTGAAGAAGTATATAAAACCGGAATTATTACCCGCGCTGCCTTTCTGCAGAAGATATTTGGAACTCAAAGGCCCTGTGATAGAGTTTATGCTTACCGGAATACTTAAATATAAAAGCCGTCCACAAGAACGAGGATGGCAACACTATAAGCGGGTGAATATGCGATGGTATGAACTATCTGATATTCTTATTGTTGAGTAGATCATGGGTTAGTTGTAAACTCTACCTGTGTTTCAGCTTTTCCAGTTCAGCGAAGGCGGGGTTTTCATTTTTATTGTCCAGCTTAGTTGTCGATATCTCATAGATCCTGATTGCTTCCTCTTTGTTCCCTGCAAGCAGCCAGGCATTTGCAAGAAGATTGTAATGATGAAAGTATCCACTATTTACGCCTACATTAAATCGTAATATGTCTACTGCATCATTATATCTTTTCATCTCAATCAGCTTTTCGCCTGTTTCACGTAATCCATTCCTGTTACTGCTTCTCAGATTAAAGACGTAGAAGTTTTTAGGTTCTCTGATGAGTTCTTCGTATTGCGCGATGGCTGAAGCAGTTCCCTTTTTCAGTACGGCGTGAAGCAGCAGGGTTCCATAATCTTGCAAGGGTTTATTGAAGTTTGGTTTTCTTGCCAGAACATCTTTGAGATACTCGGAAGAAATAGCAACATACACATCTTTGTCGCCGTCGCTCGAGGCAGCAGAAAAGATGCCAATGACGTGTCCGCTTGAGTCGATAACAGGAGAACCGCTGATTCCCGGAACTGGTTTACCTGGTAATTGCTCGATGAGGATGTCTCTGCCCAGCTTACGCAAAACGCGGGTTTCATAAACCTGCGTTGTAGGTGCGCTATACGGGTTTCCAACGATGAACACTTTCTCACCAGCAACAACATTGTTGTAGCGGGGTTTTAAGACATGAATACCTTTGGTTACATTTTTGACAGAGAATACAAGTACGTCCCTCTCGAGAATCGTAGATTCTGCACCCATCAGTAACTCAAGCGAATCTTCATTTAACAATTGATTAATGATTGCAGAATCCGAATTGCCATCTTTCGGTTTCATGGTCCATTTCGACAGAGCATCGTTTATCTGCACGCTGCTCGACTGTTTGTTTCTTGCAACCCATAAGATGTGCTTGGCTGTTACAGCAAATGTGTCAATACCATTATCAATCAGAAACCCGGTCCCGGCGTAAGCGAACGAAGGATCAATGTATTTATCGCCGTTTTTAAATTCTACATGATTAGTAAGTGCGATCGTGGGCCATTGTTCCTGCGGTAACGCGATCCATCGCTCCCTTTGTTGTGTAAATGCAATCAATGGAAACAGCACTGTCATCCAGGCTGAAGGAATAAAGTATTTAAGCATAGAAGTGAATATAAATCACCTGTACAAAGACATTCTCTCGGTGCGGTGGAATGTTACACCGCCTGTTGCTGGTGGTGTTATGGTAGCTTCGAATACTACGTTGCCCGAATTTGAGTCTACTTCAACTACTTTACCATGACGAGGTCCATCGCTGTTTATGGCACCCGGACCGAATGTGACTATACCGTTCTCTTCGTTGTAATCCACATCCGATACAAAGCCCGCGTATGTTTGAACACCGCGTTCTTTTCCATAGTTCCATACCTGCCTTACCGTCATTGCTGTTTCATCAATATGATATCTCACGGCACGGCTGTATACGTCCACATCGCTGTAGTTGCGCGATGCGCCGTTGTCGAATAAGAGCCAGGTTCCGTCGTCGAGGTGTTTGGGTGCGTGCTGGTACCAGTTCCATTCAAAATCAGGATGATTTTTTGCGCCATCCAGCACATCTGCATCGGTAATAGGAGCTTCCTGCGCGTCGAGCGGTGTGAGTAATCTGGTTTTCAGATCTACGCCATTACCAGCCATTCCCCATCCGCGATGAGGAGCCAGTATCCACTTCACATTATTTGAAGCATCCACTTTCACAACACCCTGGGTTCTGCCTGAGGCCACAACAGTTTCATCGTCCGGATCGTACTCTACTGCATTCAGGTGCAGCCAGTCTTCAGTGTTTGTAGTCCACGCTGTGCGATCATACTGCAGCAACTCACGGAAGTCCCACACGTTTACTACCTGGCCGTTTGACCGGCTGATTTCAATAATGTGATCTTCTACGGTAGGTATACCAAGTTTCGTTACAGTTATAAGGAAATTACCGTCAGGTTTTTCCAATACCTGGTGGTGAAAGGTGTATCCCAGACCGTTCAACGACCATGAGTTCAGTACATCGCCAAACATGTTAATTTCATAAACAGCGTTTGAAGCGATGTCGCCGAAGTACAGGTTGCCGTTCTGCAGCAATTCGACACCGTTCTGAACATTCATTTTGTTCAGCGTTGCATGATTGCTGTAGTCAACATACCACCTCACGTCGCCGGCATTATCGAAAATAAAAGGCTTGTGCGGTAACCCCCCTTGCGTAGCACTTCCAAAATAACTCACCAATGTCATGTCCGACTGTGAAGCGCCGGGAGGCACGTCAATCACAATGGCAGGCAAATCGCCACTCAGGGAGTCAATGTTTACCGGAATGGTTATGGTTCCAAGATCCTTACCCGAAGCATTGAAGAGTGTTACCTCCACCTCATTTTCGTATTTGCCATATAGTCCAAGTACCGGCAGCGAATGACTCTTTGCTATTGTACCGAACTCGTGCGTCACGTCAGCCGCCGCGCTTTTGCCAACAACCCGGATAGCCACTTTCGTGTCCTCAGTGGTTTCTAAAGTAAGTAGTCCTGATAGTGGCGCATATCCTGAAGGGTTTACCTCGATGTTTCTGGATATGATGTACTCCGATGGATTGCCGTCATCCGGATTCAAAGTCTTATCCTTTTTGCATGCGGCAAATAAGATTAACAGCAATAGAAATCGGGCAAGTCTCATGATTGAATATAGCAAATTATTGCATATGACGACTCACTTAGCGAAGAGCCTGTTCCATGCTTCTTCATATTTGTCACCACTCTTCCATGTCGGTTGCGTTGGATTATCCGCAATGTTTTTTGCTGCGAGGATATAACTCCTGATATATTTTAATCCATATGCGAGATCGAAACTGCTCACTTCATCAGACACCTGGTGATAATATTTCCTGATTGTAGAGTCGAATGCAGTAACACCCATACCGTAGGTGGGAGCCGGTACACCTTTTATTGCAAAATTCAGATTGTCACTCCTGTCGAAAAGATTTTGTTCCGGCATGGGGTCCGATATAGCACGTAATCCATATTGGGCAGATGCACTCTGAATATCTTTATCAGCAGATGTTCTTCCTAATCCAACAACGGTCACCAACGACGTGTCGTTATATCCACCATTGTCGCAGTTGAGGTTAAACACTACTTTGTTCATCGGGATAACCGGATGTTCAGAATAGTACCTGC
>JAFAGE010000304.1 GCA_023423015.1 Bacteroidota bacterium | reverse complement strand
CGGCCCCTCCTCCGCTATTATCTCCCAACCCGGCCGATATTGCTGCAACGCTTTAATCATTTCAGGAGACCCTTTTGTCTGAAATACATACACCTTGCGCAGGTTGGGTACTTTCAACAGATCGATCAGCGACTTATCATCAACATTCGTGTATGAAAGATTCAGCTCCTCAAGCTTATCAAGCTTCTGCAGATGAATAAGTCCATTTCCCCTGATCCTCGTCTTCTGCAGATACAATGCAGTTACGTTGCTCATTTTCGAAATGTGATACAGTCCGTCGTCTTCAATGCCACTCGACACCAGGCTCAACCTGCTGAATACTTCTGCAAATGGGTCCAACCTGTTCAACTGCCTTCCGGTGAGTGAAGCCGGCGGAAATTTCATCGATACCATATAATAATCACCATCAGCAGCAGTATCGCGGCTGATTTCAATATTCAGTTCCATCTCCAGCTGCCCGAGTTCTTTCTCTAATTCAGCTTCACGCTTTGCAGCAATCTGGCGCCTTCGTTCATACCGCGATAATGTTGGAATCACATCATCTACAATAACCTTCACGCCTGTATCGGCCGACAACTGCTGCAGCATCATTTCTTTCTTTGCACCGGATTTGATCCAGGCATGCAGCAGCATTGTTTCATTCTCCGTTAGTGGAGCTTTTCCCTCGGGGGGCATCCGATCTGCGTGACCTTCGGGTAATATTATGCGTTTGTAAATCTCACTGCTGTCGGGTATGCCCGGCACAATTCCCGGTATTTCGCTTTCTCCTCCCTTCACAATCTTTTCGTAAGAGGTCATCGACAATTCCCCCTTGCTCCTGCTATCATTGTGACAACTATTACATTTGGCATCAAAGATCGGAGCCATCACGTGATCGTACACAAGCATTTCAGACTGTTCAACCGGTTCCTTAGTTTCTGCCTTGCTGAACAACATCGGGATGTATTCGGTGAGATAATCTTCACCATGCGTCACCGATCCTCCGAGATGACTTGCAAAAGCTACAGCACCATTGCTGATAACTAAACCGGCTAAATACAAAGGATACAGGCGCGGATTGTTGCGATAAAAGATGAAGAAAGCCGAAGTAAATAATATGCAAATACCTGTTATTACGCCGATCCAGAAATGCTGGTTCATCAATGCGCCTGAATAATCTCCAGACGAATACAACAGGAAGCCCGAAGATATCGCCAGCAATGCAGAAGCGGCTGCTGCTATTAAAATCATCAGCACGAGCGTATCAGCTCCGCGAATAAACGACGATCGCCGCATAATCTCCAGTATCAGTGCAAGTACAATCAGAACGATCGGAAAGTGCAATACTATCGGGTGAAATCTGCCGATGAACAACAACAGGTAAGGCATGTCTACCGGGGAATAAAATGGCAGCGCTGCTAAAAGAATGGCAGTGACGATCAGAATGGTTGCGATCCATTTCTGCTTTTTCGATACGGATACTTTTCTCAAAGTCAGTTTTAGGTTCAGTTACAATATTCAAAATGGTGCGGCAACATACCGCACCGCTTATTACCAGGATTTCACTCTTAAGCCAGGATCTCGCTCAGCGTTCTGTTGCTATCGGCAAAACCTGGTACGGAAATTCCCTGGGCGTGCATCATTGTGAGGTATAGATTAGCCAGGTTCGTTTCTTTTGCGAACACCAGGTTCTGACCTGTTTTCAGTTTGCCTCCTCCTTTTCCGGCCAATACAATCGGCAGATCTTTGGGAGAATGGCGGTTACCGTCGCGCAGGTCCGACACAAACATGATCATGGATTGGTCGAGGAGCGTTCCATCGCCTTCCCTGATGCTTTTCAGGCGGCCGAGCAGGTATGCGTATTGCTCAATATGCCATGCTGAAATGCGCGTGTATTCTTCGAGGGTTTCTTCCTTATTCATGTGGTGAGAAATGGAGTGGTGATTTCCATGCACACCTTCAATAAATGTAAAGTTGCGGTTGCTCACCGAGTTTCCGAACATAAAGGTGCTCACGCGGCTGGCATCGCTCCAGAAAGCAAGTGTAATAATGTCGAACATCAGCCTTGTCTTTTCGGTAATGTCAACACCGGCATACATTTCTACGTATTCATCAATGTTCTGGTTTACGCGAACCAATTCCTTCTTTATATCGGGAGTAATTCTCTCTGCAAACTTTTCCAGGTTACCTGTATTCGACAATCTCTTTTCAACACTATAGATTGATTCCAGGTATTCCGATAATTTATCCTGGTCGGAGCGACCGAGATTATTTTTGAGCGACTTCGCATCGTCGAGCACCACATCGAGAATGCTTTGTTTATACGGGTCGTTCTTCGTTTTCGCGCCCGGAACAAAAGGACGGAACAAACGATCGAATGCAAGACGCGGATCAATTTCTTTCGATAATGGCTGCGTAGGTGTTTTCCACGAAATGCTTGAACCGTATAATCTTGTAAACCCTACGTTGATGTCAACACCTGTAGTAATACGGTCAAGTCCGTATTCAAGTGAAGGGAACAATGTTTCGTTACCCACGTGGTTGGCAATTACCTGGTCAACCGACACACCACCTGCGTAAATATTATCTCCAATGGTTTGCTTAATGGGCATGCAGGTTAGCAGGCTTGCCGATTTTGCGTAGTGTCCATCTGCTCCTTTAAATATGGAGTTATGGTTCATCAATTCGCTTAATATCTGAATGTCGTCCCTGAACGGCTCAAGCGGTTTAAGCTGACGAGTCAATTCAAAATTCCGGCCGATTGTTTTCGGAGTCCAGTGTTCGGGGTGCACGCCATTGGGCATGAACAGGAATGCCGTTCTTACGGGTGATTTCTTACCTGAGTATCCCGAGCCTGGAAAAGCCATTGCTTCCAGGAAAGGAAGTGCGATACAAGCGCCTAAACCTTTCAACATTCTCCTGCGGGAAATTTGCCATTTCTTTTGCATATTAACTGGTTGATTTCTGTTCAAAATCATTAAGCTTCATCAGGAAAGGATAACTCTTCACCACTTCTATCAGGAACAACTCCGGATTGAAATTGTTTTCAAGCAAACAGGCATCGAGTTTTTGTAAAGCAGGCTCATCGGTAAACAATGTGGAACGTCCCAATGCATACGATAACACCCTTGTCGAGAAATTCCTCGCAATCTTTGCCTTTTCTTTCATCAACAACAGTTTCAGTTCTTTCGGTCCGTTAAAACTGCTGCCATCATTCATCACCCCGTGTGCTTCCACCGGTGCCTTTCCATAGGAAACGCGCCATTTGCCGATAGGGTCGAAGTTTTCGAGGCCCAGGCCCAGCGGGTCCATTTTTTGGTGACAGGAGAAACAGGCCGGATCGGAGCGGTGTCTTAATAATATTGTTTTTAGTCCGAGTTCGCTATGGATTTTCGGGTCTTCTGTCAGTTCCGAAACCACTGGCGGAGGCGGTGGAGGTGAAGTACCTAGCAGTTGCTCCAGCACCCATTTACCACGGAGAACGGGACTTGTACGATTTGGAAACGAAGTTGTGTTCAACACAGCGGCCATGCCCAGCACTCCACCCCTGCTTGAATCGGTCAGCGTCACTCTTCTGAACTCCTCTCCTCTTACGCCTTCCAGCTCATAAAAGTTAGCGAGCTTTTCATTTGCAAACGTGTAGTTGCTATTGATCAGCTCGAGCATGTTCTTACTCCCGGTAAGTACATAATAGAAATATTCAACCGTTTCGCGATACAGTGCAAGACGCAGAGGCATGTCAAACTCCGGGTATTTTTCCATGTCGGCCAATGGCTGATTGTCGGTCAGTTTGGTGATGCCTAACCATTGCGTCGAGAATGTTTCTGCAAATCTTTTTGCTTTGGGATCGGCGAGCATTCTTCGCACCTGCGCAGCCAGCACAAGCGTATCCTGCAGCTTACCTTCATAAGCAAGCTGGAAAAGTTCATCATCCGGCATACTGCTCCACAGGAAATAAGAAAGCCTTGATGCCACCTCAAAATTACTCAGAGGGTATGCTCCTTGTTTTTCAGGTTCCTCCTCCACGCGATAGAGAAAGTTGGGAGAAATTAATACCGACTTAAACACTTCTGCAACGCTTTGATTAAAACGTTGTGGATTTGAGATACTATCTTTAGATGTGTAGATTTTCGTGAAGAGGCTGCCCAGCTTTTGTTTTTCTTCTTCCTTCAAAAAACGGCGGTATGCTTTGGTAGCAAACGGTACCATTACTGTTTCCGCTGCATCATGTGGTGAGTTTACTTCATTGTAATCATCGAAGAATAATGATTTCACCCAGTTAATAAAACGTTCGTACCAGGTTTGAGAATATTCAAACGACACTACCCTCTTCCAGAGTTCGGGAGTATTGTACACTTTACCGACAATCGAATCGGCCGCATCATAATAACGTTCAAGCTTTAGCGGCGTAAAAAACAATGCCCCGCCCTGGTTGTCGAATCCACCACCACCGGATCCATCTGATGGAAAATATGCCCGTGCATCAAAATCAACCTGCAAAAGATCGAGAATCGTGTAACGATACTCGTTATGACTAAGACGGCGTATAACTACCCTGCCGGGATTATGATCCTGCAATGATGTTTGAAGAATGCTGTTGATTCCATCTACCAGTGTAGTATATTCCCTTTCAGGTAACGTGCCTTCCGCTTTCGGGGGCATCTGGCGCGTTTTGATCTGATCGACCACCTTAAGCCAGAGAGCACCATCTTTCACAACGCGATCCTTCTCCTTGTAATTTTCAAGGTTAACGCCACCTTTATCTTTACCGGTGTTGTGGCAACTGTAGCAACGTTTGTTCAGAAGGGGAACTAACACTTTGTCGTAATCATGCAGCTCCTGGCTGCACACGACGGTGAAAGAAAATAGGGCAAAAACTGAAAAGGCTATACGGCAAAACATCATCAGTAACATGTGGTGCTTAAATTTACTAAACATTCCTTAACCAACACACTAGTCGCATGAACAATCTTCAAAATCGTCGTGATCTCATTAAAAAAATCTCAATCGGCTCCGCAGCAGGCATGTTCAGCATGCTTTCCTCACCAATTTCTCTTAAAGCTAATACCGATGAGGAAACACCTTCTTACAAAAAGGGTTTGCCGAAGGTGACAATCAAAAATGTGAAAGCGATTGCCACTGCACCCGATGGAATCAATCTCGTTGTGGTTAAGGTAGAAACAAGTGAACCGGGATTGTACGGACTTGGTTGCGCAACGTTTACGCAACGCGCAGTTGCTGTTGTGGCCGCAATCAATAGCTACATGAATGAATTCTGCGTGGGAAAAGACGTAGATAATATCGAAGACATGTGGCAATCGTTTTATGTAAGCTCGTACTGGCGTAACGGACCTGTATTGAACAATTGTATCAGCGGACTCGACCAGGCACTGTGGGACATTAAAGGTAAACGCGCCAACATGCCCGTGTATCAATTACTCGGAGGGAAAAGCCGTTTCGCTGTCGATTGTTACGCGCACGCCGAGGGAAAAGATCCTTCTGCCGTTGCCGACAAAGTCCAGGAACTGCAGGCAAAAGGTTTTCGCCACATACGTATCCAGCAGGGAGGCTATGGCGGAGCTAATGCCAACAGTGCCACACCAGATTTTCAAGGAGCCGGTTATGGATACCCGGGAGACCAGTACATGAGCGAAGCGGCTTACCTGAAAGCCATTCCAAAATTATTTGAAGGTGTAAGAAAAAGATGCGGCGAAGAACTGGAACTGTTGCACGACATTCATGAACGTGTGCAGCCGATGAATGCCATCAACATGATCAAACAACTGGAAGAATACAGGCCATTCTTTATTGAAGATCCTTTTAGCCCCGAAAACATGGAGTGGTTTAAACAACTACGCACCAGCACCAGCGTGCCCATTGCCATGGGTGAACTGTTCAACAATATCAACGAGTTTAAAATGCCGATGGTGATGCAGTGGTTCGATTTTATCAGGGTGCATGTTTCACAAATAGGCGGTATCACGCCAGCGATGAAGATTGCGAGGTTGTGTGAATGGTTTAATGTAAGAACGGCCTTTCATGGTCCCGGAGAT
>JAFAGE010000275.1 GCA_023423015.1 Bacteroidota bacterium | reverse complement strand
GGCCAACACCGATTTGATAGAGTCATCGGTAATATTCAGATGGTTTAGCGGAGGGAACAACGGCGGATTTCCGACGCGGTTAAAACCATGACAAGCTGTACAATGTTTATTGTACAACATAGCGCCTCGTTGGGCTGGTGTACCCGACGTAATGTTCAGGTCGGCAGCCAGCGGAGCAAGGCTATGAATGGTTGGTGCCTCATTCACATTTACAAAGAGAACGTTTGTAGCGGGATCAAATGCACCGCCGCCCCATTCCGCACCTCCCTGGTGTCCCGGCATTGTGATAACTCCAGCTAATGATGCTGGTGTATACAATGGCCCTGTTTCATGTTTTCTGAAAATATCCAGAACAAATGCGTGCGCTTCGGCAGTGATGTTGCTCAGGTCCGACTCTCGCAGGGTTGTTCTGTTTAATGGCGGAGGTTTTAAAGGAAATGGCTGAGTTGGCCAGGCTTCTTCACCGGGAACTTTTGAAGGCGGAACAGGAAGCTCTACCACCGGGAATACGGGCTTGCCTGTCTCCCGGTCTAGTACAAAGGTGAGGCCCTGCTTGGTGAGTTGCACAACAACATCCTTTGTTTTGCCGTCAGCAGTTATCGTTGTCAATATCGGCGCGGGCGGAGCGTCGTAATCCCAGATGTCGTGGTGCAATGTCTGATAGTGCCATATTCTTTCTCCAGTTGTTGCATTGAGTGCCAGAACTGAGTTGGCGAATAAATTTTCACCTTTCCGCATACCTCCATAAATAAAATCGGGCGCTGCGGAACCGGTGGCACAAAACACCCAACCTCTTTGTTCATCCAATGTGAATCCACCCCATGGGTTAGCTCCTCCGTACTGTTCATCTTTTTCGAAGTTCCAGGTATCAAAACCAATTTCGCCAGGTTGTGGTATAGTATGGAAGATCCATTTGAATTCACCGGTGAGAGCATCATAAGCGCGAACATCACCCGGCGAAGAAGGACTTCCTTCAGGTGTGCGTGCGCCAACAATCAAAAAGTTTTTGTAGACGATGCCCTGGGTTGTAGTCTCGATGTCTACCTGTTCAGGAGGCAAGGACAGGTTCTTTTTAAGATCAATAAATCCATTTTCACCAAACGACGAAATCAGTTCACCGGTTTTTGCGTCGATGGCATAAACCCTGTCGCGCACGAAATTAAAGATGCGCTTATTCTTACCTTCTGCATCTTCCCAGAAAACGAGGCCCCGGTTTCGTCCGTAAAATGGTTCTTTAGCGTCTGCGTTGTGTTCAGCCGGTTTAAAAACCCAAACCTCCTCTCCTGTTGCTGCATCCAGGGCAACGGCGTTTATCTCGGGTGTGGTGAAGTATAACAGTCCATCAACAATTATGGGATTCGCGTACATGCCGGGCCCGGTGGGATTTCCATGGTGGTATTCCCATGCCTTCTGCAGGCGGCCGACGTTCGCTGTATTGACCTGGTCGAGTTCCGAGTATTGAATGCCTGTGGAGTGCCCCCTGTAGATTCCCCAGTCGCTATGATTGTTGAGTCTGTTCGTCCATTGAGATTCCGCGCCTTTGGCCGTCTGCCGGCCTTCGCTGCCCACATCCGCACAACTCCACACAAAAAACAGGAATAGAAAAGGAAAGGTCAATCGCTTCATAAAGCTCAATATACTTTAGTTTCTGAGATGGTAAATGGCAGATAACTGAAGGTGGGCGGTGAGCAGTGAAAGGTGAAAAGTATTGTCGTTTGCTGAGACGCGGCGAATCGCAGAAAAGTGAATAGTGAAAAGGAATAAACTGCGAAAGCGCAACCGATATTCAGCAAACGTTGTGGCAATCTAAGAGGTTCCACTTACACGAAGTTGTAAACCTGGGTGCCAAATGACGAATCAATGCATAAATAATAAATCTGTTGCTCTTTGATATTTGTCAAATTATACAACACTTAAAATCTGAGTGCATCGCGTGTGTTCCTTTACCAGCCTGCATTCGCACAATATTCCGCAGATATGATAGAAAATTAAATGAATGGAACAGATACAATAATAGTTACACCATTGATGTTTGATGTCTACCTGAAAATATTTCTAACCCTATGAACAAACTGAGGCATGCATATACCTGAAATTTCTTAAGACTCCCTATCTATTCAACGCCATCTTAAAAAAACGGCTCAAAAGCCGAATGGCCTTGTTATGCTATAACTGCAACACAATTCCGAAAACCATTTTTATCCAATAAACTGTTATGAGAGCTTTAATCCAGATCCGAGTGTTTTTGTTCATTCTCTTCTGCGGATTTTGCAGCGTCCTAAACGCACAATCAGCCGTTATTACCCCGAAGTTTCGCTGGCAGCAGACCACGCCGGCAGTTCAGCTTCCCGCATCCTCGCTGCATAGCGATCTTCCTGAAGCCGATTACACTCCTGCAAAGTCAGACATCAATGAATGGTCGGCGGCAAAAGAAATTCAGTCATTTTCAACGGCACAAGCCGGCAAGCTGTCAGCAACCTTTATGCTTTCAGTAGACGAAACAGGAACCATACGTAAAGTTGAAATTATTAAAGCGAGTAACAACCGCGACGCACAAAAGCTTTCAGCGATTATGCTGAACACAAAGCTTTCCGGCCCGTCTTTCTCCCATAACAAAGCGGTGGCTGCATATGTTCCATGTGAAGTATCGATCTCAAACGAACAAATTTCCATCATATGAGAAATAAATTATTACTCTTTCTCTCTTCTGCTTTACCGCTCTTCTTTATCGCTGTCACCTCAAATGCGCAGGTGGTTAGCGGTAATGGATTTATTAAAGGAAACTTTGTTGAAGCAGGCGTAAGGCCGAATGGCGCATTCGGAACTTCCGTATCTGCGCCTTCTGACTTCGTATCTGCAACAGCTTCAAAATATGGAGGAAAAGTAGGCTTCATTGCCGACGTGGGAAAAGATGGTTGGACAGTGGGAACGCCGAAATTCATCGGCGACTTTTTCGTTCCCGGTACTCCATATGAAGCATTTTCCATAAAAATGAATGGCTCATTATATGAGAACTCCGGTACAGGAACAACGCAGGTGCCAGGAACCGTGACTGGATTTAACTCAGATGGAACCACCAACTCTGTAGAATGGATAGGCAACATCAATAATCTCCAGGTACGCCAGGTAACTTCGGTAAGCAAAAACAGCTCTTTCATCCTGATAAGGGTTTATCTGAAAAACACCGGTGCTACTACTATCAACAACATCTTCTACACTCGTTCGGTTGACCCCGACAATGAAGTAGACCAGGGTGGGAACTTTGATACATACAACAAAATAGAAAGCCAGAACCCGAACAGCACAAGTACAGCTCTCGTATCGGGAACAGGTAAAATGTATAATTCTTACCTCGGCCTTGGATCGAGGGATTGCCGCGCACGAGTGGCAATAATGAATTCGTTCTCATCAAACGGTGAAGAGATCTACAATGGCTCGGGTTCAAGCATCGCAGCGAGCACAGCGGGAGCAACCAACGGCAACGACAATGCGATTGCAGTAGCCTTCAAAGTGGGTAACCTCGTAGCGGGCGATTCTACTGCCATCGCTATGGCTTATGTGTTGAACGCCTCAGATCTTCCACCGGCAATGGATGAAACTGATCCATTGTTTAACGTGAGAGCCGACTCGTATGCGTCAGGTTCAATGGTAAATGTGTGTAGCAGCTCAGCAGCAGAATTGAACATTGTTAACGGCGATGGATATACGTGGACCTGGAGCCCGTCTGCCGGCCTTGATAAAACAACCGGCCGCACTGTGTACGCTACACTTACCGGCGACATCGTTTACACTGCATCAGGGGTAAACTCATGCGGAACCACCCGGACCATTTCGTTGAATCTCCACCCTGTATTTACACCCTCGCCTGCTGCTGCAGGAGAGATTACCGGAATTTCAACCGTTTACAAAGGCTGGAACGTGAGCTTCAGTGTTCCGGAAATTGAAAATGCAACGAACTATAAATGGACGATCCCCGCTGGTGCAACTTTTGTTTCCGGATATGGCACCAACAAAGTTGTTGTTAAGTTCGGGGCCTCAGCAACATCCGGAAATGTTACTGTTTACGGTGAAAACAGCTGTGGAGCAGGTGAACCTTCTACATTCAACGTAACACTCAGCTCGGCTTCATCGCCCGTTGCCGTTTCATCAAC
This sequence comes from Bacteroidota bacterium, assembly GCA_023423015.1. Taxonomy (GTDB): domain Bacteria; phylum Bacteroidota; class Bacteroidia; order Chitinophagales; family Chitinophagaceae; genus Flavitalea. The sequence goes on along the minus strand of JAFAGE010000275.1, from coordinate 2,785 downwards.
AAACAACGGCACAGCAGCTACGTCCGACTTCTCTACTCCCACTGTTGTAGACAACCAGGTGGCTGTTACCGGAACAGAATCAATCACGAATACCCGTGTATATATCGATAAAAATTTCCAAGATGGTGATATGTTGTCGTATGATGGTGAATTGCCCTCAGGCGTAACAATGGCCTACTCTGCAACTACCGGGGCACTTTCATTTGCCGGAACGGCATCTCCGGCGGAGTGGCAATCCATTTTCAGGTCTGTCAAATTCTCCAGCACATCTTCCGACATCTCACCAAGGGATATCAAGTTTGTTCTTGGCGACATGGTGAGCCTGAACATCGGCGGTAAACCTCACTACTACGAATATATTTCTGCCACATCAGGATGGGAAGAAGCCAACAGCGCGGCATCGTCACGTACGTTCTTCGGAATGGCTGGTTATCTTGCCACAATAACGTCGGCAGCAGAAAATGCTTTTATAACAGCAAAACTGTCTGGCGACGGTTGGATTGGAGGATCTGACGACTACCGGCAGATCAACAATGTAAGAGGAACTACATATACGCAGCAATCAGAAACCGAAGGCAATTGGTATTGGGTTACAGGACCAGAAGCTGGTACCCTGATTTCAACCGGAAATCACAGCCCGGTTGTAGCTCCCGGCGGTTACATGAACTGGACTGCGGGCGAACCAAATGATGCAGGTAATGAACATGCCCTGCAACTATATGCTACAGTTGATGGTTTATGGAACGACTTATACGGCCCTGCCGGCGTTGCCGGATATGTGGTGGAGTATGGTGGTTATGCGTCAGATGCTGCACTGTCGATTGAATATTCAAGAACGATAAAAGCAAAACCTGCTGCACCTGCAATTCTGTCGATCAGCGACGACACAGGACCTGCTGACGACAATATCACTTCCGATAAAACAATCATTTTAGGTGGTACGGCGGTGCCATCAAGCTCAGTGAAGATTTCCCGCAACGGTACTTTAGTCGGTACTGTCACGACTGATGCTTCGGGCAACTGGACATACGATTACACCGGAACTGCGCTAAGCGATGGTACTTATACGTTCACTGCTACTGCAACCGTAGCGGCCGTTGAAAGTATTGCGAGCGCACCGCTTGAAGTGAAGATAGATGCAACCAGTCCCTTAAAACCATCGACACCTTCTCTGCAGGGTGAAACAGGAAACCTGACAAAGAATGAGCAACCCACATTTACCGGCACCACGGAACCAGGTGCAACAGTAACCATTACTGTAGACGGTGTTGTAACAGGTACCGTGATTGCAGATTCACTGGGCAACTGGGAATTTGAAAACCCTACTGCAATGGCTGAAGGCCCACATACCGTGCAGGTGAAAGCAACCGATGTTGCCGGAAATACGAGTGACAATAGTGATACATTCAACTTCACAATCGATCACACTGCACCTGCAACCCCTGGTGCACCAACAATGACCGATGACGACGGAACACTGACAACGAATAACAAACCAACAATCAAAGGAACAACCGAACCAAATGCCATTGTAAGCATTTACAACGACACCACACTTGTGGCAACCGTCACTGCGAATGCTACAGGAAACTGGTCGTACACCTTTACCGATGCACTTGAAGATGGTAATCATGATATCAGTGTATCAGTTGCGGACGAAGCAGGAAACAACACAGCCCGTGGAGAAGTATTGGAAATTACCGTGGATACTGAAAAACCGGCTCAGCCTTTAACCCCAATTCTACAAACGTCGAATAATGATGGTCACGTAAGAGTCATCAATCCTTCGATCAGTGGAACAACAGAGCCGAATGCAACTGTAGCTATTTACGATGGCGGTATTCTTGTAACAACGATAACTGCAGATGCCGAAGGGAAGTGGAGCTATACATTCACTGACCTTACCGAAGGTGAACATGAAATAAGCGTTACTGCAAAAGATGCTGCAGGCAACGTTAGCGACGCAAGTGGAAAACTGAGTATAATTGTAGACACCACTAAGCCTGCTACTCCTTCGAAACCGTTGTTAACAACTGAAAATAATGACGGAAATCTGAAGGTGAACACCGTTACCGTAAAAGGAACCGCTGAACCAAATTCAACGGTTAGCATATACGATGGCGATGTGCTTGTTGGAACTGCTACCACCGATAACGATGGTAACTGGACCTACACCTCTCCCACACTTACCGATGGACTTCATACACTTTCAATCAAAGCGACCGATGCAGCAGGTAATGTGAGTGATGTGAGTGAACCAATCACCATCAAGATAGACACGCAGAAACCAAATGCTCCTGTGGCCAATCTCCAGGACGGACGTAACGGAAACATCAACACCAGCACTCCAACAATTGCCGGTGAAGGTGAACCAGGTTCTGTGATCACCATCTATAACAATGGCGTGCCGGTTGCTACCGTAACTGCAGGCCCGGATGGCAAGTGGAATTACACCTTTAACCCGGGATTAACCGATGGCAAGTATTCTATTTACACTACATCAACAGATGTTGCAGGGAATACAAGTGTGCCAGGTTCAACCTTCGTTGTAAAAGTGGATACTGAACATCCGGCTACTCCAACAGCGCCAAAGCTCCAGGATGAACACAACAACGGGCAGGTTAAAACCAATAAGCCCACACTGAAAGGAAATGCAGAGCCGGATGCAACCGTAACGATTTACGACAACGGAATTCCTGTAGCAACAGTGGAGTGTGATGAAAATGGAGACTGGAGCTACACATTCGATCCGCAGCTGACAAATGGTGAACATAACATCACCACC
>JAFAGE010000069.1 GCA_023423015.1 Bacteroidota bacterium | reverse complement strand
GAGCGGGGATTTGTACAATGTTAATTTACCGAAAAAGAACGATGTACGGAGGGGGGGAGGGCGGAGGCTGGAGGGCGAAGATAGAACGGAGAGCGGAGAATGGACAACGGAGAATGGAGAATGGAGGGCGGAGGGCGGAGAAAGAATGGAGAACGGAGAATGGAGAGCGGAGGGTGGAGGGCGGAATGTGTTTGTTTCAATAATTTCATTGTCGGAACTTCAATTCTATCAATGATCATGAAAACATTTTTAGCATCAATATTCTCGCTTTTCATCTTTGCGGCCTGCAACGATGATTCCCGGAATGATAAAAAGCATAATGGAACTGTAATTGGAGACAGTACAGTGGCAACCATTCAGATCCCACGGTCGGATTGTTACATCAGTGTATCGGGCAAAGACACGTTCGGACTTAAAATAGAAGTGTTCCCCAATGTGGTTACTGGTGTTTTGCGCTACGATTTTCACGAAAAAGATAAAAGCGCAGGTGAATTAGACGGAAAACTCACAGGCGATACGTTGTTTGCCGAATATCGTTTTATGTCGGAAGGCACGCGCTCGATAAGACAGGTTGCTTTCCTGGTTAAAGACAGCATCGTAACAGAAGGAACCGGCGAAATGATAGAAAAAGACGGGAAGATGATGTTTAAAAGCCCTGCCAATCTTGATTTCACCAAAGGTATAAAATACCGCAAAGTACCCTGCCTCGATTATGATCCAGCTGCGAAAAATTAGCCTTTGCCGCTCTACGTTCCCCGTTCTCCGTTCTAGATATTTGCCGTTTAACATTTGCTGTTTGTCACCATTACGGCCCTTTCACTTCTCACCGGCCAGCTTGGCTGGCCCATGTCGCAATCCACACCTGTAATTGTCGCGCTGGTACATGCTTAAATAATACAATACTCCCCATCTTTACACGACAAATAAAATCACCAGCAATGCCATCGTTCAGCAAAATCATCCCACACCTCTGGTTCGACACACAAGCAAAAGAATCTGCAGAGTTTTATTGCTCCATATTTCCCAATTCAAAAATTACCGACATCACCGTGTTGCAGAATACTCCGTCCGGCGATTGCGATGTCGTTTCGTTTGAGTTGGCAGGGCAACAATTTATGTCGATCAGCGCAGGACCGATATTTAAAATCAACCCTTCTATTTCGTTCTTTGTGAATTTTGATCCGTCGAAGGATCCCAAAGCACGCGAAAACCTCGATGCCACCTGGAGTAAATTATCCGAAGGCGGGCAGGCATTAATGGCATTGGATGAGTACCCGTTCAGCAAGAGATATGGTTGGATTCAGGACAAATATGGCGTCAGTTGGCAGTTGATACTTGCAGATCCTACCGGTGAAGAGCGCCCTTTTATCGTGCCTTCGCTGCTATTTACCGGCGATGTGAGTGGCAAAGCACGCGAAGCAACTAATTATTACATTTCCATTTTTAAAGATTCAAAACGTGGTGCTCTTGCTGAATACCCGGAAGGTATGGAGCCCGACAAACCCGGCACATTGATGTACAGTGATTTCACTTTAAATGGCCAATGGTTTGCGGCAATGGATAGCGCGCATGACCACAAATTCGGATTCAACGAGGCAGTATCGCTGCTGATCAACTGCGATACGCAGGAAGAAATTGACTATTTCTGGCAGAAACTTTCAACGGTGCCTGAGGCAGAACAATGCGGCTGGTGCAAAGACAAATGGGGTGTGTCGTGGCAGGTATCACCCACGATCCTTGGTGAACTGATGACGAAAGGAACACAGGAGCAGGTAAACCGCGTAACTGCAGCGTTTATGCCGATGAAGAAATTGGAGATAGAGCCGCTGATTGCTGCCTATAATGGCTAGCGGTGATGGCAGAGGGCACAAGGCAGAGGGAAAGACGTGTCTTTCCGCAAAGAGTATGCATTCTTTCTTTGCTGATGATTAGATCCAGAGTTTATGTTGGCTATGAGATGCTACTGATTTTTCGTTGAGGTAAAACTATTAAATTGAATTTTACCTAACGGTGATCCGCACACTTTGAACGCCCGCTAAACTCTGAGTCCACATGCGCATCGTAATAATTGTTGTGCTGGCAGGCTTTTGCGTGCTAGCCGGAAATTCTTTTTCACAGGAAAGCAATTACCAGGTTCGTATTTCTGCACCTGTTACCTGGAACATTTCAAAAGCTGCTTATGACTATCGGGACTTGCCCCGTTTTCCGTTTGGACAAGCGTTCAGTTACGGCGCCAATGTAACGTATCTACAAACGTTGTTTAATTCAGTTTATGCAATAGCTGGAGCCGGGTATATGAAACAATCGTTTGGCATACGAAGGCCGGCTGATGTTCGAAGTCCATACGATATAATCTATTTCACCAGGAGCTATCATTACCACTGTCGGCACATCATTTTGGGCTTAGGCTATAAAGTTCTTATAAGTCCGAAAACATCATTTCTCACTGAGATCTCACACAACTGGTTCCGCTCTTATCAGCAGGACTACTATACCTATTTAAACAGGAGCCGGACAAATTACCATGCATTCAAACTGGGAACATATGCCACTCTAAGTGTAGGAGCAGAGCACAGGTTTAAGAAGCGGCTTCACTATGGCGCATCTCTTCAACTAATTGTCGATCCCCGGTGGAATCGCCGCGATGATATGTTCTTCTATTACAGGTATCGTCCCGATTCACAGAATGTAGCTACCACCATCCGCTCGTTCGGATTAAATACTTCTCTCAAATACGATTTTGGAAGAATACCTAAAAAAACCTGAAATCTACAACTATGACTCGCAAAGCCTTTTTATGCGTCGGGGCACTTTTCATGATGAATGCCTACTTAGCCGCCCAGGTATACACCAACTTCAACAATTCGGTAACCATTGGTGAAGCCGGACATTTCCAGATGCAATATCATCGCAGTATTGACTTTGAGATTCCGGAAAAAGATATTGAACAGCTGCTTGCTAACGAAAGCGTCAACAGTACCTCCAATGTAGCTGACGGTCCGTATCGGTTTGCAGAAGCTGTTTCTATCAATTTGGATATTGACGGTGATATTAAATGGGAGGACAGAGAGGGTTTTTCGTACGGAAGGTTCAATATCCGGGCTACTGGAGCACGATCTACAAGTATCAACTTTGACACTTTCTATTTACCCGACAAATCAGAAATATACATTTACAACCTAAATGGAAAAGTAATTACCGGTCCCATTACAGAAAAAGAGAATAACGAGAAAAGGATTTGGGGCAGCTGGGTATTCCCTGGGGAAATGTTGAGCATAGAAGTAAAGACGCCAACTTCAACCAAGCATCTTCTACGATTGCATTCCAATAATATCGCTTACGGTTATAAAAATCTTTTTAGGCCGCAGGTTCCTGATGAGGATTTTGGCGAGTCTCAGCCATGTAATATCAACGTAGTCTGTCCACTTGGGAATGGGTGGGAAGCAGAAAGAAACAGTGTGGCATTAGTGCGCTACATCAAATGCTTGCGGAACACGCTCCGATCCACTTACCGTTCTTTACCAGGGACCAAATATGTTTATAGTGTCCCCGAATCCTGCGTCGTCAGAAATATTTATTGAACCCGCTGAAAGTGAAGTTAACAGCACTGAAGAAGCACTTGTCAACACGTTTAATCGCGTCCAGGTGTTAGATAAAATGGGGAAAATAATGATTGATCAGCAACTCACGAACCCTACAACGCGGGCACGAGTTAATACTTCAAGGCTGCGGCCAGGATATTACGTCGTGAAGATTTATTACGGCTCCCAGGCCGAGGAACATCCACTAATGATTTTGCGGTAATCTCAAAAATCAGGTAAACGGTTGGAATTAAAATACAGCCTTAAAACCCTACAATATGCGTTCGTTAAAATACGCAGTTATGATATGGTGCTGTACTACTAGCATACAATCCTACAGCCAAAATGCTTCACATTCCGTGCGCGTCTCCGTGCCCGCAGTTTGGAATGCTTCTGAAACGGCGCACCACACCCTTGGGCAGAGACGCTCTGTGGTAGGTGAAGAACTGAGCCTGGGCCTTAACATCTCTTATACACAAGTGTTGTTTGGCCCCATTAACTCAGTTGGTGGCATTGGCCTGCTAAAGCAAGCGTTTGGCTTATCAAGAGCAGTACATATGGACGCACCCATTCAACCAGTGTTTTATACCAAAAGATATATTTATCACAGCATACATTTGTTTGCGGGTGCAAATTTTGCAATCCAGCTAGACCCTGAATTTTTCATGACGGTAGAGTCGACTTACAACTGGCTTCATTCTTATAAACAAAAATATATAACTTCTTCATTTAGCTATCCGCAACGGACAAGACGCAAAAAACTTGGGCTCGGAAATTTTATTCTTGCAAGTGTTGGTATTGAACGGAGAGTAATGGAAAGAGTAAAATGTGGAGTTGCTATTGTTGCGCTACTAGATGTGCGCTGGAATGACGACAAAACGTTTATAGGATATAGCTACTCCGACGATACACAGAGGATTGCAAAGAATATTCTTTCAATAGGGCTCAATTTCTCGGTGAGATATGACCTCAACAAGTTTCTGTAATCATTCTGAAATCTCAAACCATATGATCAAGCTGATTCTAACGTCACTTTGTATTTGTGGGTTTTACTTCCATGGACACACACAAAACAATCCACACAGTATCCGCCTATCCGTCCCGACAATATGGAATGTGTCTGAGGCTTCATACTACACCCTGGGTCAACGGCGGGTCCGGGTGGGAGAAGCGGTTAGCCCGGGTTTAAACATAGCATATTCGCGATCGCTGTTAGGAAAATTTCATACTGTTTTAGGTATCGGACTTTTAAAACAAACGTTCAGAATAAGAAGACCTG
>JAFAGE010000225.1 GCA_023423015.1 Bacteroidota bacterium | reverse complement strand
AGCAATGAGGGTACAAGCCTGGTTTCGTGTAGTGGTGATAACCCCATCTGGAGCTCGATGCCTACGCTGGTTGCCGGGCATGAATACCTGCTGCTCGTAAGCCACTTTACCCAATCGCAAAGTGGATACACGCTATCTTTTAAGGGTGGAACCGCTGAAATTTCTGACCGTGCACCTTCCAGTTTACAATTAAGCGATGGCTACTGCACCGGAAACAGCCTTTATGTAAAACTCGACAAACCCATCAAGTGTACCAGCATTGCCGCTGATGGTTCCGATTTTTCGGTATCAGGAACATCAGTACCGGTTGTTGGAGCAAGCTCGCCTGCCTGCCTGGCGAATTTTGTTACAGACTCAGTGATTGTGCAACTCGGTTCCACCGTATCGCAGGGACATTACCAGGTAAGTGTTCGGGATGGCAGCGATGGTAATTCGCTTCTGAATATTTGCGATATCAACATGGCGCCTGCAACAACAACTTTCCGAATGTATGAATCGGTGTCGGCAGAATTCGCGCACAATATCCGAACAGGATGTGAAGTAGACACCATTGACTTTTCTCATGACGGTGCGAGGAATGTAAACAAGTGGCAATGGCTCATCGACGGCCAGTCGTGGGATCTGCAACAGCTGGCGCTGATGTTTGGCCAGACCGGCGACAAAGCAGTTTCTTTAGTTGTATCAAACGATTTTTGCAGCGACACTGCTGAGGCGGTAATTAATCTCCCCGCAAAAATTGATGCCTCGTTTGCAGGTCCATCGATCATTTGTGCAAAGGACCCAGCTATTTTCACCGATCAGAGCACCGGGAACATTGTAGCCTACTCCTGGAACTTCGGAAATAATCGCACGAGCAATTCGCCAAATCCACCGGAGTTCAATTTTCCTTTCAATACCGGGGAAGTAAAGCAACGCGTGACACTTGCCGTGACTGACGCTGACGGCTGCGTTGACTCTGCAGCCGCTGACGTGGTGGTTGTGGGAAATTGTAATATTGTAGTACCCTCGGCTTTCACTCCAAACAGGGACGGACGCAACGATGAACTTTATCCAACCAATGCATTCAATGCCGACGACCTGGTGTTCCGGGTATTCAACCGCTACGGCAGAATTGTATTTGAATCGCACGACTGGCAAAAAAGATGGGACGGTCGCGTAAATGGCATCATGCAACCTGCCGGCACATACGTGTGGACACTCAGCTATAAGCTAAAAACCACAGGGACACCATATTTCTTTAAAGGAACGACTACTCTTCTGAGATAAGAACGGAGAATGTAATTAAGGGCGGAGAGCGAATACAGAACGGAGAACGGAGAGCGTAGAACGTATAATTTTGCCATTTGCCGTTCCGCCCTCCGCCCTCCACCCTGTCTCGTCCTCCGCCCTCCACCCTCTGCCCTTAAAATCGTTCTCCCTTCTTGCTTGCCTTGTACTTTCCGGCACGGAATTTTTAGCAGTTTACGATAAAAGCACCCTCATATGAGCAAGAAACAAAACCCCGGCAAAAAAAGTACAGAACCCCGGCAAGATCAGGATCTTCCGGGATATCCGCATTACCCCGCTGAAGATGATATTACCAATCCGCAGCACGGTTTTAAAAAAGTTTCTGCAGACGAGGAACTGGCAAATTCACGTCGCCTCTCTGCAAGGTCTGTTAACGACCACGACCGTAATGAATCGATAGAACCGGATGATGATAACGATGACCTTGAAATTGTAAGCGGTACAGAAGCCGATGTTACAGAAGAGGATCTCCGGATTCTGGGCGATCGTGATGCTGACCAGGACCTTGGCGACGATGAAGAAACGGGCAATGCACGTGTGGATGAAGTGGAACAGGAAGCTGACCTCGATATTCCCGGCGGCGACATGGACGATGAAGAAGCGCTTGGCCAGGATGATGAAGAAAATAACTATTACAGCCTGGGCGGAGACCGCCACGAAAATTTAGAAGAAGATCCTCCCGGATACAAAGAGTAAATTTGAATCATGTCAGTTGCCATCGATCACGTTATGTCAATCCGCAAGGCGGATGAAACAGATATCCACGTTATCAGCACGCTCGCTCACGCCATCTGGCCGGATACGTATGGCAACATCCTGGGCGAAGCGCAATTGCATTACATGCTGAACCTGTTCTATTCGCATGATTCGCTTGCGAAACAATTTGCAGAAGGACACGAATTTCTCATTGCATTGATGAATGCAGAAACCGTTGGTTTTGCTTCGTACTCACACGGCGACAAAGTGGGAATATATAAAGTACACAAACTTTATGTGCACCCCATGCTTCATGGGAAAGGCTATGGGAAAGCACTGCTCGACAAGATAGTAGAAGATATAAAACCGCTTTCGGCGCATACCCTGCAGTTGAATGTAAACCGGCAGAACCGCGCCATTGATTTTTACAAGCGATACGGCTTCCACATTGCCGGTGAAGAAGACATCGCCATAGGTGAAGGATTCTTCATGAACGACTATGTGATGGAAAAAGCGATATAATGTCAGCTGCTTATCGCGTGGAGGATTATCGCCGTTGCTACAGCAGCATTGAGTGATTCTGCCTGGCCCTTTTTTGCAATGGTGATTTTTTCGTGCGGCAGTTGAAGCAACTCATCCGGAATTCCTTTCGATTCATTCCCGATCAGCAACATGGCTTCACTAACGGGCTCCAGTTTCTTTACATTTTTACCATTCAGCGTGGCAGCCAGTACCCGGATGTTCGGGTGTTTACGAAGTGTTTCTCCGAGCGGCTGGTAGATGACCTTTACCCGGGCAATACTTCCCATGGTGGACTGTACAACTTTTGGGTTGAATACATCAACACAGTCGGTGCTGCACACCACCTGCTCAATCCCGAACCAGTCGGCACACCGGATAATTGTGCCCATATTTCCCGGGTCCTGTATACCACTCAGAAGTATTGAAATTTTACCCCCCGGTTCGAATTCAGCTGATGCCGGCATTTTGAAAATTCCTAACACCTGGTTGGGACTGGTGAGAAACGATATTCTTTCAAGTTGCTGGTCGTCTATTTCCATTACCGGTAAATGGTTAGCGGCCGATGATTCTATCCACGTTCGTAGTGCAAACAGCTCAACTGGTTCGAATGCCGGTTCATTTAAGAGTTCGTTAATTATCTTCGGTCCTTCTGCAATAAACACCTTATCGCTGTCGCGGTGTTTTTTGTGGCTTAAACTTTGGATATATTTGACCTTCGATTTCACCAACATTGCATTCTTCTTTAACCCTTTATGCTATTGAGCAGGCAAGTTAATTTTTTTTGTGCACCAGTATCCGCCATTGCCACAATAGCAAGTCTCCTTCTTCTCCTGTCATCATGTGTAGAGCCAAGACGGTTTCAGAAGGGTAAGCCTTTTATATTCAGCTCTGAAGTAAAGCTCGGAAAAGTGGACCTGAATAACGCGCAGCGGCTGCAACTAAGGGAAGCACTTCGCAACCAGATCGACGACAGCCTGCGCGTACGTACCGTTGTTGCCCTCAAAGTAGCACCCCCTTTTTTCTATAACCGTTTATCACGTCCGCCCGTATTTGATACGATGTACATTGGGAGGTCTAAGACATTTATGTCGGGCTTACTCAACTCGCAGGGATATTTTAACCCGGTAATCAGCGACACTTTCTGGATCGATACAGTGCGCAGAGGTCGCCAGATGCGGGCACATGTTGTTTTCCGGGTGCAGCCCGGAAATGCGTTGCGTTACGATTCCATCGGGTATGATCTTCTTGATTCGGCTCTCCAGGCGCTAGCCATGCAAAACAGATCAAAGGCCGTCATAAAAAAGACCCAGACGTATTCGGTTGCTGATATATCTGCAGAGCTGGACCGCCTGCTAAGTATATATCGCGATAACGGATATTTTAAACTAACCCGTGAAGATTTGTATGCAGAGCTCGACACGGTGGTTGCAGCGCTGATCGACCCTACGCTTGATCCATTCGAACAATTTGAATTGCTCGATTCACTTTCCCGCAAGTCGCGCGAACCAACAATCAATGTAGTAATCAAGCAACGGCCGGCTAAAGACAGTTCACATCTCAGAAAATATGTGTGGGGACGGGTGAGTGTATTTCCCGATCGCGATCTCCTGCAAACGAATCCAAAAGCCGGTACCGACTCGGTTGTTATCAATGGATACCACATTTTCCCGGCTACACGAAAGTTCAAGTTACCATTCATAGCACGCAACATTCACATCAAACCGGGACAACAATACACCCAGAGTGACTATTACCGCACCATCAACACTTTCACTAATCTTGGTGCATGGCAACAGGTAGATATCAATCTGCGTGAACGAAGTGACACATCGCATGTGCTGGATGCCGACGTGAGCTTGTATCCTGCAAAAAAACTAAGCGTAAATATCGATTTCGAAACCAGCCGCAACGCCAGCGATGTACTTACCACGGGTAACCTGTTTGGTATCGGTCTTAATATGGGATTGCGTAACCGCAACGGATTTCATGAAAGCATTTCTACATCGAGCAACCTGCGCTTTGGTGTGGAACTCGGGCCGGGAATCATTCAAACATTGCAGGCGAGTTTCGCACACAATATTTACGTACCGCGTTTCATTACACCATTCCCTGTTAAGCAGGATAAGATAACGAACCAACGTACCATCGTCAACTTCAGTACAGCATTTACCAACAGGCGCGACTTCTTCGATGTTCGCTCTGTTAATACGTCGTGGGGGTACGACTGGAAAAGAAGAAATCATAGCTGGCAATATGTGCCTTTAAATTTTGAATATACAAGCGTAAACAGAACGGATAGTCTTATCAATCTGCAAAAAGCTTTTCCAAGTATTGCACAGGCTTTCAACGATGGACTTATCATCAGCCAGATACTTGCGTTTTCCACCGGTAATGTCCGTAACAGATCCAACAACTTTTTCCGCGCACGTGTCGAAGAAAGCGGAGCCATTTTCGGATTATTTAAAGATCTTGACCGTGGTGCACTGCGCCGCTTTGTAAAGTTGGACGTTGAATATCGCCACTTCATCACCTACAGTAAATCGGGATGGGCATTCCGATTTTATGGTGGCTACGGACTGGCCTATGGCAGAAGCGGCGATTCGCTGGAAAACAATCTTCCCTTCTTCAAGTCATTCTTTGGAGGCGGACCATACAGTATGCGCGCATGGGCTGTACGCCGTTTAGGTCTTGGCTCCACTGCGATATTTGAAAGTCCAAGGAAAGTGGACCGCTTCGGCGACATGCAACTAGAAGCAAACGTAGAATACCGCTTTGACCTCGGTACCGTATTCGGCATCAAAGTGAAAAGCGCATTGTTTACTGATGTGGGAAACATCTGGGCCAAAACATTCGACGGAGAGCGGCGCGTAGACTCTGCAGAATTTAAGCTCAGCAGACTATATACGGACCTTGCAGTTGGCACCGGAACAAGCCTGAGATTTGATTTCGACTTTTTCCTCATTCGCCTCGACTGGGCTTACCAGGTGAAGAACCCCATCTACGCCCGGGAAAACGACGGATGGTTTCACAAAATGCAAATTAAAGACGGGCAGTTTCAGCTGGGGATAGGGTATCCGTTTTAGGTGAGCGGTGACGGTGAGAAGTGAAAGGTGAAAGGTGAAAGGCAATATTTGCCTCCCTATGCCTTATGCCCTATGCCCGATATTTAATAATAGTTGAATGAACGAATTGATTAACAACTTTGCAGAAGGACGTGTTATTCTCATAGATAAACCATACCGCTGGACGTCGTTTGATGTGGTGCGTAAAATCCGGAGACTAATCGGAATAAAAAAGATCGGACATGCAGGCACCCTTGATCCTTTAGCCACAGGGCTACTCATTTTGTGTACCGGGAAATTCACGAAAAAGATCAACGAATACATGGCTCGTGAAAAAGAATATACAGGAACAATTAAACTCGGCGCCACAACCCCTACATACGACCTTGAAAGCGAACCGGAAAATTTCAAAGATGGCAGCCACCTTACTCAACAAGATGTGGACGCCGCCGCAGCAACATTCACCGGAGAAATTATGCAGGTGCCCCCGATATATTCAGCCATTAAAACAGAGGGCAAACGCGCCTATGAACTTGCACGCCGCGGAAAAGATGTTGAATTAAAAGCCAGGCAGATAACGGTTTCCCTTTTCGAAACAAAACTTGACTATCCAAATCTTGACTTCCGAATTGTTTGTTCAACTGGAACGTATATCCGAAGTCTCGCTCACGACATTGGCCAGAAACTTGGCTGCGGAGGTTACCTGAGCAGCCTTTGCCGCACACGCATTGGAGAATTCACGCTTGATAAAGCGATGAGTATAGAAAAATTTGAAAGGGAGATACAACACGACAATACTCATGATTAGGCAGGTGGCATCTTTCACCTTTCACCTTTCAGCTCACCTAAAGTGCCTGCCGCGCCTTCAGTTCCAGGTATTTATTCACTGTATTAATGGTGAGATTTTCAGGAGCAGTCAGGATGGTGAAGATGCCGTGCTGCTGAAGCTCTTTCACCATCAGCATTTTCTCGTGAGCAAATTTTTCAGCGATAGTCCTGATGTACAGCGATTCTATGTCTGTCACAGGTTCGCTGGTGAGTTGCCGCAAACCCGTGTTTTCAAAAAATACAACCAGAACTAAATGGTTGCGGGCAATGGCTCGTATGTAAGGCAGCTGCCGTTGGAGGCCGCTCATTGATTCAAAGTTGGTAAACAGGATGAGGAAACTCCGTTGCGGTACCCTCATACGAACAAGTGCAAAGAGCTTTTCAAAATCACTTTCTCCAAACTTTGTTTGCTGGTCATACAGATGTTCGAGTATGTTGTTCATCTGCCCAACCCTTCTATCTGCTGCCAACACCTGGCCCACATTCTCGTTGAATGTTATTATTCCCGCTTTGTCTTGCCGTAACAATGCTACGCGCGATAATATGAGGGTCGCATTGATCGCATAGTCGAGCAGCGACATGCCATCAAAAGGCATCTTCATAACACGGCCTTTATCGATGATACAGTAGACCTGCTGACTTCTTTCATCAACGTAATTGTTCACCATCAGGTGTCCGCCTTTTCGGGCAGTTGCTTTCCAGTTGATGGTGCGGATATCGTCGCCGCTCACGTATTCGCGGATCTGTTCAAACTCTACGCTCTGCCCGATCTTCCTGATCTTTTTTCGTCCTGATTCAGACAGGTTATTCGAATAAGCAATAAGGTCGAACTTTTTCAACGACAGATATGACGGATAAACTTTCACGCGAACCGGGGCATTCTCTTTATATCTCCTCACCACCAGGTGCAGGCGTGTGTGCACAAACACATTCAAATCGTGGAACAGGTATTCTCCCCGTTCTACCGGGCGTAGAGAATAGAAGAGCGACCTGGATTCGGCAGGCATCAACTCTGTTCGTATAAGAAAATCCCTTTTCTGGAACTGCACGGGCAGTTCGTCGATCACCTTTGCTCCAATACGGAACCGATACTTATTACTGATTTTAATCTCTACTTTGTTTTCATCACCGTTACTCATACGATCACCCACTACTCGTTGAGTAACGACAGCATCCCTCTTTGAAAAAAGAACTATGTAATCGAGTAAAACCAACAACAGGAAGAAAATGGTAATCACACGTGCTAACAGGAAGAGAACGGGCGATGCATAAGCTACTATAAACAGGCATATGATTACTGCAAAGATCCAGTAGAATCGTTTACTGAAAAACAGCGATGAAATATAGCGGCTGAAAAATTTCAAAAGCCTGGTTTGAGATGGTACATATTATCGTGGCACTTCGAGCGATTGGATCAGCTGGCTGATCACTTCGTCTGCTTCGAGGCCTTCCATTTCCTTTTCAGGGCTCAGCGTAATCCTGTGCCGCAATACGGGAGGGGCGATGTATATGATGTCTTCCGGCGTTACGAAGTCTCTGCCCTGCATGGCAGCGTATGCCTTCGCCCCGTTCATGATTCCGATGGAAGCACGCGGGGATGCGCCGAGGTAAATCGATTTATGTGCACGCGTACTCCCAACAATAGCAGCAATAAACGAAAGCAACTTGTCTTCAATATGAATCTGTTTAACATCGTTTCTCAGGCCTTCAATTTCACTCGCGCTGATCACAGCGTGTACTTCATCAATCAAAGATTCCTGTTTAGCCTGGTGATGGTTCAGCAGTATCCTGAACTCTTCCTCGGCATTCGGGTAGTCGACCTTGATCTTGAAGATAAACCGGTCAAGTTGTGCTTCAGGAAGATGGTAGGTTCCCTCCTGCTCCACCGGGTTCTGTGTTGCGACAACCATGAAGGGCGGCGGCAGCATATATGTGTTACCATCAACTGTGATCTGTCTTTCTTCCATCACTTCAAATAATGCTGCCTGAGTTTTAGCAGGTGCACGATTGATTTCGTCGATCAGAACGATGTTGCTGAAAATAGGTCCCTGGCGAAACTGAAATGTTGTTTCTTTCGGATTATATATTGACGTGCCGATTACATCACTCGGCATCAGGTCGGGCGTAAACTGAATGCGTGAAAATCCAACGGAAATACTTTTACTCAGCAATTTTGCGGTGAGCGTTTTTGCAACACCGGGAACACCCTCGATGAGTACGTGCCCGTCGGCAAGTATCGCCGCTAAGAGCAATTCGATCATTCTTTCCTGGCCAACGATCACTTTTCCAATTTCCTGCTTCAAAGTATGCACGGAAATTTGCAACCTGCTCAAATCCGTTCGCTGGCCGAATATGGCTTCTTCCATACTATTGTTTGTTTATAAATGTATCTATTTTATGGTTAAAGGCTATCAATTCTTCGTCTGTCATTTCATACATCAACTCCAACGAACGAACCTCACCAATCACTTCTTTAACCTTACTCAAAGGTTGTCCGCTCTTATAGGCAAGACGTTCCTCAAATGCACTGTCGAGTTGTGAAGTTGCGAGATTATACCTGTTTCGCACATACCCGAGAAAGTGTGCCGAAATTTTTGCTGCGAGATTCTTATTATCTTTCTGCTGATAATACAAACGACCTACTGTTTTCACGAAATCGAGCGAGCTGTTATTCAGTTTTTTTACAGCCGGGATTGCACGTTGTTTTCGTTTTGATTCAACAGCATATACAATTGCAAAAAGGAGCACTGTTAACCAAAACGCCCATCGAAGCACTTCATTGCTCAGGAAAGCACCCAATTTAGAGAAAGCCGACCGATCGGCGTTGCTTTTTCCATTCCTATGATGCCGGAAATAATCGTCCCAGATTACATGGTCAACATTTTCGGGTATCACCGACATTGCCCGGTCGTAGTATTCCTTATTCCCTTTATGCAAAAGGAAGAAATTGGTAAATGCTCCCGGGGCGAGATGAAGATAAATTGAACCTCCACCCTGGTAGCGAAGCCGCACAAAATTGGCGTTACCTTCGCTATCCCTGCCTAATATCTGCGTTACGCTGCTATCCATCTCGGTGAAATAATTCGCGAGGTAGTAGCCCGGGTAAGAATATGTGAGCGAATGATTGCGTCGGAAATCTGTGATCTTTACTGTGAGGGAGTCGGACCGCATCACGTACGGTGGAAACGTAGTAGTAGACAACCTGAAACTATCGAGGAGGTTTTCCCCGATTCGCAATGCAGAAATAAAAACATGATTTCCCGTCATAGCATAATTGATCAAGGCATTCAATTCAGGTTCGCTGGGAAGAACGCTGTATGCCATTACGATATATGCCGATGAAGAATCTTCCTGCTGGTAAAGTGTATACGGCGATTTGTTAGTTGTTTCAATCAATGCGTTATTAAAAATATGCTCCAGGTTCTGGTATGCGTAATATGTGCCGTACGGAATCTTATCATTACGCCACAACGTAACGAGTTTACTCACTTCCCTTTTGCAACCCGCGAAAAGGATAGCGAGCATTACCCAAAAAATTCCATATCGTAACCTGGTCTTCACTCTTCCGAAATAAAGCTGTTGAAGTTTTTATGGATTTGTTCAAACTGCTGTTCACTCACTGCGTATTCACCATACCAGGCGTATTCATAGATGCGGGTCAATTGCCTGAAGTGATTGCCGCGATTTGTTTTTTGTGTTTGCCTGATATAATCCTGGTTGGTCGACTTTGCATTCAATTGAATGATGTTTCTGCTATGCAGAAACTGCAGCGTTTTGAAATACAACAGGCGCGTTGCAAGGCGGTAGTCTCCGGCTGCCATTGCCCGGTTCAGCATGTCGTCGAGGTTGCGTGATGCAAGTTCTTCCGGTGGAATGTCTTCCGACCCATCACCACCTTTTTTCTTTCGTGAGAAAATGAAGAAATCGTTCACTACCATGATCTGGTACAATGCGAATATGATCACAGCACCGAGGAACAGGTACAGAATCCAGCGCATCAATGCGCTCTTCGACATCCAGTCAATTAATTTAAAAAGAGGCCCCGGATCTGGAGGCGGTTCCTTCTTCCAGAAATTCGGATCGTTGGCGTATAAAAATTCCCTGTCAGACTTCATCTTCTCCACTAATGAATCCGGCACCGAACGCAACGTTGTTGCCGAAGCACCTGCGCGCCCAAACTCCTTTATACGTTTTCGGTAAACTATTGAATCCCCTTCAATGCGAACCGACACGGTATCCCCGACTACTTCGGTTACCGTATCCTGCGCACAGGTCTTTTCGCCTGCGAAGCACGCAGCGATAGTAAAAAATAAGATAGCTGTTACCTGATTCTTCAGATTCTTCATCGCTCCACATTTTCTTCAATGGCTGCCTTGCGATTCATTTTTTGCTGCAGCCGGATAGGATACACTACAAAATACCAGATGATGAACAGGAGCGAAGCGACCAGTATAGATATGCTTAATGCGCGAGGCATGGTAGAATAGCGGGTTATAAATCCCTCGAGAAAAGCAGCAGCGATAAAAACAGGAACCAATCCGATCATCAGTTTCATGCCATCGCGTGCACCCCGCTTCATAGAATCCAGTCTCTTATAGGTTTTCGGGAACAACATGCTGTTGCCAAGAATGAACCCGGCCCCTCCTGCTATGATGATTGCTGAAATTTCCAACGTTCCATGAATCCACACTACAAGCAGAGATTGCCAGCCGAGATCTTTCAGGAAGAAGAAAGTCTGGAACGCACCGAGCATCATGCCATTGTTAAACAATAGCCAGATGGTTCCCAACGACGCAAGAAAACCACCGATGAACACCATGAAAGACACTTTAATATTATTGAGTGCAATGGTGAGAAACATTGTTAGCCGGTCGGTGCTCTTGTACACACCAAAGGGATCGCCCTTTGCAATATTGTCTTCCGTCATCTCTACATACGCATCACCGAGAATTCCCCGGACAAATTGCTGATCCTGGGCGGTCGAAAATGCCGCCATCATCGCGAAAGTGGTAAAGATGAGGAATGAATAAAGCAATTCGCGGTGATACTTACGCACTACAAGTGGCAGTTCGGCGGTCCAGAAAGTGACGAGGCGCGATCTTTCTTCACGTTTATTCCGGTAGATGCCGAGATATATTTTCGAAGCAAGACCATTCAGGTATTGCGTCACCTTACTTTGAGGATAAAACGTGCGTGCATAGCCAAGGTCATTGACGAGTTCGGTAAACTCATGCGCCATCTCGTCGGGATCAGTAGACTTCCCGTATTGGTACCCTTTCCACTTCTCAATATTCTTCCGGATAAATAATCCTTCGCGCATTCATAGCATGGTTTGGTAAACAACTGCCGCACATTGCCATCTAAATATAATAGTAATACCTTTAACGTCCTATGGTATCGGTAAAGTTAGACACAGGCTTCAACATCGAAGTGGAGTTTGAAATAGCTCCTTTCTCGCGCCGCCTGCTTGCCTGGCTTATCGACTTAATGGTTTGCTGGATGCTCACAAAAGCGATGGCGGCCTTGTTGCGCATCGAATCCTTTTTCGTGTGGACAGATACATGGAGTATCAAGGGAC